>JALSUU010000039.1 GCA_027071075.1 Sulfurimonas sp.
ACCTTCAGAGTTTAGCACTACATCAAATGCAGCTCCTGTGATTTTATCGCCAAGAGAAGTATCTAATAAATTAACTAGACCATCTTTAACTACATTATTTGTTGTATCAACAACATTTGTAACTGTACCTTTTGTTGTATCAACAACATTTGTAACTGTACCTTTTGTTGTATCAACAACATTTGTAACTGTATCTTTTGTTGTATCAACAACATTTGTAACTGTATCTTTTGTTGTATCAACAACATTTGTAACTGTATCTTTTGTTGTATCGACAACATTTGTAACTGTATCTTTTGTTGTATCAACAACATTTGTAACTGTATTAGTAACACCTGTAATTTTATCTTTAATTTTACTAAATATAGAGTGTCTTGGTCCTTTTGAAATTGCTTTTGAAGCTGTAGATGTATTTCCAACTATTGTTTCTGCTAAAAATCTATAAGCATCTAATCTTGTAGGAATATCTTCATTTACTTCTACTAATCTATCTATAAGAACTTTAAATTCTTCATCATTTGCATCTAGTGCAGCATACTTTAAAGTTAAGTCTGATAGAGCTTGCTTAGAATCTACAGAACTAGAGTCAGAAAAAACCTCTCCTATAGCAGTAAGTTTTATAGAAGCTTGAGAAGGTGTGTTATTCACAGGCTTTGGAGCTGTAGTATCTTCAACTATTGCAGTCGCATCACTTGAATCACTCCCACAACCTTGAAGTAATAAACCTGCTAAAACGATAGAACCAAGATACGATTTTAAATGTGTCATATTTTTCCTTTTTAAAATCTGTTTTATTATAAAAACAAATTTTAAATATATAATTAAATTTCATGTATTATAAATAAAAGTAATATAATTACAGCTTAAGTTATGAGATTTGTTTAAATATTTTTTGTTTAAATATAATTAATATCTCTATAAAGCATAGGAAGTAGGTGCTTAACATGATAAATACATTAAAAAAAATATAAACAGAGGTTTGTTACATATATACTCAAACCTCTAGTAAAAATATTATTAACTAATGTTACGATAATCTAAAATTGAAAATTTACAAAAAGTAGCATTGAATATTTTATCGGTATCCAAAGTGCTTAGCTAGGGTATGCAGAAATTACAAGACATATATATCAACTTTCGTTTTTGATGCTTCTTCATTAAAAGGATTTTGTGTCATTTATAATACAATGTAGTTTTTATTGCTATATGAAACTACTTATAAAAGCTAATCAAACTTCTTTTATGGAATTACAAAAATTGAAAAGTGCGTAAGGTCAGTTAGTCATAGAAAACTTGAAAGGCAATATGGTTGTGGTTTGAGAATGAATGAGGTAATTAAACTGAGGTATTAAGATAAAAATGTTATAATTTTTCCAATGATAGTAGGAGATTTGTATGCAAGCAAAAATATTTTTTGGATCAAGTGAAGTGGAGGGGAAAACTCTTAATGAGAGAAAAAGCCCCTATAATGGAGATGTTGTTTCAACTGCCCCTATTTGTGATGCGCTTGATGCGATAAAAGCACTTAATATTGCTGCAGAAGCTATGCAAACTGCAAAAGATACAACACTTGCACAAAGATGTAACTGGCTCTTAGATGTTGCACAAAAACTCCGTGAAAATAGAGAAGATATGGCGAAGACACTTACTGATGAGGTTGGTAAACCTATTTTTTTTGCTCGTATAGAAGTAGATAGATGCATCGAGACTGTAACACTCTCTGCTGAGACTATGCGAACTATGCATGGTGAGACTATTAACACGGATGCAATGCCTAGTGGTAAAAAAACAACAGCTTTTTTTACTCGTGAACCAGCAGGTGTAGTTGTAGCTATCACTCCTTTTAACTTTCCTTTGAATCTTGTAGCACATAAATTAGCACCTGCTTTAGTTGCTGGAAATACGGTGGTTTTAAAACCAACTCCAGAGGCACCACTCACTGCGTATAAATTTGCTAAGATGTTTATAGAGAGTGAGTATGCCATCAAAGATGCACTCTCTTTAGTCTATGGTGATGCAGAAGTTGGGAGTGCACTCATTACATCAGATATTCCTCGTGTTATCAGCTTTACAGGTTCTGTTCCTGTTGGAAATATCATTACAAAATCAGCAGGCATTAAAAAAGTGAGTTTAGAACTTGGTGGCAATGCTGCGACATACATTTCAAAAACTGCAGATTTAGAGTTAGCAGCACAAAGATGTACCTTAGGTGCTTTTGTAAACTCTGGTCAGGTCTGTATCTCTCTTCAGCGTATTTATGTAAATGCAGATATATATGATGATTTTGCACAAAAAATGGCAGAGGAGACAAAAAAACTTGTAGTGGGTTCTCCTTATGAAGATGATACATTTATGGGACCACTTATCGATGATGATGCAAGTGCTCGTGCGATGGCATGGGTTGAGTCTGCCATAGAAGAGGGAGCCGTTCCACTTCTCCCACCACACCGTGAGGGGCGTATGTTTCACCCTTGTGTGATGGCAAATGTAAGAGATGATATGGCAATAGTATGTGAAGAGGTTTTTGCTCCTATTGTCTCACTTGTAAAAGTAGATGATTTTGATGATGCACTCCCTCGTATGAATAACTCTCCATACGGATTACAGTTCTCAATTTTTACAAATGATTTGAAACTTATGCAAAAAGCGATAAGTGAGTTAGAAGCGGGTGGAATAGTTATAAATGATATGCCAACACTTCGTTTTGACATCCAACCCTATGGTGGTGTGAAACTCAGTGGAGTAGGGAGAGAAGGTCCTAAGTTTGCTATTGAAGAGATGACTGAGATAAAATCAGTTGTTATTTGCTAAGGAGATATGATGGGTGAGCAGGAGTTAGAAAATTATACATATGAAGATTATTTGGATATAGATAAAACAACTCCAGATAATGAGTATTATGAGCTTATATTTGGACATATTTATATGATGAGTGGTGCAAGTCGTGTCCATCAAGATGTAGTTTTAAATATTGCACTCCTTTTTAAGAGACTACAAAAAGAAAAACAATGTAAAACGGTGATAGCTCCTTTTGACATTAAACTTACTTGTGACACAAGAACAAATGTTGTCCAACCCGATGTGATGCTCTTTTGTAAAGATGATGATTTACCTTGTCTTGTAGTTGAAGTACTCTCCCCCTCAACTGCACACAAGGATAAAACTGTAAAAAAAGAGTTGTATGAGTGTTTTGGTGTACAAAACTATCTTGTAGTGGATCCTATTAACCATTATGTAGATAAATTTGTTTTAGTAAATGGCAAGTTTCATTATGAAAACTGTTATGCTCAAGAGGATACAATGTCAATAGAGTGTTTAGATACTTCTTTAGATGTAAAGAGCTTTTTTGAGTAAAAAGAGAGTAATAATCTCAGCCTGTTTACTTGGTGAGTTCTGTCGCTATGATGGAAAAACAAAAAAGATAAATAGTGTTGTAGAAGCTTTTAAAGAGTATGAAATTATACCATTTTGCCCAGAAGCACCTCTTTTTGGAACACCACGGGAGCGAATAAGTGTCATGGAAGTAGATGCTCAAGAAAGAGTTGTAACTGATGTTACGAAAAAAGATGTAACACAATTACTTCAAGAAGAGATAGAAACTTTTTTAAAAAAAAACAGTTCTATTGATGCTGTAGTTTTAAAGTCAAAAAGCCCAAGTTGTGGGTATAAAACTACACCAGTTTTAAATGAAAAAGGAGAGATTCTCCGATATGGCAATGGAGTTGCTGCAAATATTTTCTCAAAAAAGTTTAAAAATCTTACAATAGTCGATGAAACTTTTTTTTAAGAAACATACTCCAATCTCTGCAAATTCACATACCAATCATCTCTGTAATATTTACGAGTGGGTGTTAAGTATACTTTAAAAGCTTCTTCGTAACACTCTATCTTTTTGATACACTCCTCAGGAATCTCAAGTTCATTTTCACATATACTTTTTGCAAAATCATCATCTAAGTCACAAAATAGTTCAAGATTAGGATTGTTCGCGTCTATTAAAAATTCTCTCTCACTCATGATACACCTCTCTTGTTTGTTATGAAATTCTAATCCAAAAATATTTCATAAAGGTTACATAGTAGTTAAAAACTATTTATGCACTTTTTAGTACATTTTAGATATAATCGCGCAACTTTATACAAGAGATGTAATTATGGATATTAGAGAAGAGTACTTAAAATTTTTCGAATCAAAACAACACACGCGTGTAGCCTCAGCACCTTTAGTGCCTGATGATGCAACACTTCTTTTTAACAATGCAGGAATGGTCCCTTTTAAATCAATTTTTACAGGTGAAATTCCAGCTCCTGCTAATCCTCGTGCAACTTCATGTCAAACATGTATCCGTGCAGGTGGAAAACATAATGACCTTGAAAATGTAGGGCATACTGCGCGTCATCATACTTTTTTTGAGATGATGGGAAACTTCTCTTTTGGTGATTACTTTAAAGAAGATGCGATTGCTTACGCTTGGGAGTTCATCACTGAGATTATTAAACTACCAGTAGATAGACTTTGGGTTACTGTGCATGATAGTGATGATGAAGCAGAAAAATTGTGGATGCGACATATATCTAAAGATAGGATTATGCGTCTTGGTGATGCAGATAACTTCTGGTCTATGGGTGATACTGGTCCTTGTGGTCCCTGTTCTGAGATATTTTATGATCAAGGAGCTGAGGAGTTTAGTGGTCCTGAAGATAAAATGGGTGGAGAGGGAGATAGATTTTTAGAAATCTGGAACCTTGTTTTTATGCAGTATGAAGTGAAAGAGAAAGGTGGCGAGAGACTACCTCTTGCAAAACCTTCTATTGACACTGGTATGGGACTCGAGCGTGTTGTAGCTATCAAAGAGGGAAAAACTTCTAACTATGGTTCTTCTCTTTTTATGCCGCTTATAAATCAAGTGCAAGAGATGATAGGCAAAGAGTATCTCTATGCAACAGGTGCATCATATAGAGTTATTGCTGATCATATTAGAACTGCAGTTTTCTTACTCTCTCAAGGAACAAACTTCTCAAATGAGGGGCGTGGGTATGTACTACGCCGTATTTTGCGTCGTGCTGTAAGACATGGATACCTTTTAGGTTTTCGTGCACCATTTATGCATAAACTTGTAGATACTCTTGTCACTATTATGGGTGGTGAGTATGACTACTTAAGTGCAAAGAGTGCAGCTGTTAAAGAGCAGATTGAACTTGAAGAAGCAAGATTTTTTAAGACTATTGAAGCGGGAATCGCACTCTTTAACGAAGAGCTAAAAAACACAAAAGAGACTTTTAGTGGTGCAGTTGCTTTTAAACTTTACGATACTTTTGGTTTTCCACTTGATTTGACAGAAGATATGCTCAAAGAGAAAAACTTAGGACTTGACACTGCAAAGTTTGAAGAGTTGATGCTTGAGCAGAGAACGCGTGCAAAAGCGGCTTGGAAAGGGAGTGGAGATGATGCTGTTAATGGTGACTTCAAAGTACTTTTAGAGCAGTTTGGTGAGAACACTTTTGTTGGGTATGAATTTTTAGAACACTCAGGGGAAATTCAAGCACTTTTAAATAGCGAATACAAGACAGTTGATGCACTTCAAGCAGGAGAAAAGGGTTGGGCACTTTTAGATGTAACGCCTTTTTATGCTGAGAGTGGTGGACAGACTGGTGATGAGGGTGAGTTAGAGGGGTTTGCAAAAGTTGTTGATACAAAGAAGTTTTTTGGACTCTCTCTTGTAGAGATCGAAGTAGAAAAAGAGCTTAAAGTAGGAACTGTGGTTGATTCTAAAGTAAGTTGTGCTCGTGGGGAGATTATTAAACATCACTCTGCTACACACTTGCTTCATGCTGTGCTTTCAGATGTTTTAGGAGATCATATCTCTCAAGCGGGTTCACTCAATGAAGCGAGTAGACTTCGTTTTGATTTCTCACATCCAAAAGCGATAAGCGAAGAAGAACTATCAGAGATAGAAAACCTAGTAAATAATGAAATCGCTCGTGCAATTCCTGCTAAAACTGATGTTTTAGCTATAGATGATGCCAAGAAGAGTGGTGCAAAGAGTCAGTTTGGTGAGAAGTACGGCGATGAGGTGCGTGTTGTCTCTTTTGAAAATGCAAGTATTGAGTTTTGTGGTGGGGTTCATGTGAATAACACTTCCGATATTGGTTCATTTATCATCACAAAAGAGTCAGGGGTAAGTGCTGGTGTTCGTAGAATCGAAGCAGTTTGTGGCAATGCAGCTTACAAGTACTTCACAAAACAAAGAACACTTTTGAAAGAGGCTCAAAGTGAAGTGAAAAATCTTGATGTAATCGCAGGAATACATCGCCTTAAATCAAGTGTGGCAGAGTTGAAAAATGAACTCAAAGAAGTACAAGAGTCGGCAAAAGTAGAAGTCTCTGTTGAGAGTATAAATGGTGTGGCTGTTGTCGTTGAAGAGTATCCAAGTGGTGATATAAAAGAGAAGATTGATGCACTGAAAAACGAAAATGAAAAACTCTGTGCTATGCTTTTTCAAGTAAAAGGCGATAAGGTTTTAATAGCTGCTGGTGTAAAAGATGCAGGTGCAAAAGCGGGTGATTGGATTAAAAAAATCGCTCCTATTTTAGGTGGCGGTGGCGGTGGTCGTCCTGACTTTGCACAAGCGGGTGGTAAATTACCAGCCAAACTCCCAGAGGCAAAAGAGGCAGCACTCAACTTTATAAAAGAGGCATTGAACTCATGAAAGAGATGATGATTACGCTTTTTGCAGACTTTAGAACGCAGATAGTTTTTTTACATATTATCAGTGCAGTTGTCTGGGTAGGTGGTATGATTGCTATGCGATTTGCGGCACATAACTCATTTTTAGAGATAGAGTCTCCGCTGCATCGCTTAGAGAGAATCTCTCATGCACTCAAAAGACTTTTTTACATTGTAACTCCCTTTGTCATACTCTTAATCATTACGGCTGTTATTATGGCTGTTGGACTTGGGTTTAGAGCAGCAGCAGTTGATGCTAGTGGAAATGTCATTGATGCGTATGCGATGCATATTTATAATTTTGTGCATGTTAAAGAAGTTATCTGGATGATAATGGGAGCGAACCTTGCAGTGATGATGTATCTACGCGCACAAGCGGATAAACTCCTTGTAAAAGGTGACTCAACAGGGGCAAAATCAAAGCTTGGTCTTATTGGGAAATATATGGTTCCTCTTAACATCATCTTAGGTATAGTTGCCATTTATCTTGGTGTTACACTAAGAAACGCGTACTAAATTTATGTTACGACTTGCATCATCTTCAGAAACTCGCGCACTTCTTTTAAAAAATGCAGGGATTGCATTTAAACAGGAGAGCATTGATTTTGATGAAGACAAAATTATCGCTTCTTCTCCCAAAAATTTTGTTTATCAAGCAACACTCGGAAAATATGAGGCAAACTTAAAAACTTTTGGTTATGAAGATTACCCTCTTTTAGTAGCCGATACAGTGGTAACAAGTCAAAATCAGATTTTAAGAAAAGCGAAGTGTGTTGATGATGCACGCAATATTTTAATGACTCAAAGTGGAAACATCACAAGTATAATTACCTGTCTCATTTATCAATCTACAGAGAAAAAAGTGATAGATATCTCACAAACTGATTATATATTTAATCCATTTGATATGGATGATTTAGAAAAATACTTAGAGAGTGGTGAGTGGCGTGGTAAAGCGGGTGCCTGTATGGTTGAGGGCTTTTGTAAGTCCTACATCAAAGAAGTACGCGGGTTTGAATCTACTGCGATGGGGCTAAGTGTGGAAGTGTTAAAGAGATTTCTTTAATGTTTTATGAGAAAGAGTTACAAGCCCTTAAAAGAGCAGGGCGATACCGTACAAGGGAAGTAGTAAATTACTCACTCAAAGATTTTGCTTCAAATGATTATCTTGGTCTGGCACATAACAAAAAACTCCATGAACAGGTAGTAAAAGAACTCTCTCACTTAGATATACATGCCTCAAAAGCTTCTATGTTAGTTAATGGCTATCATCAAATTCATAAAAATTTTGAGGATGCCCTATGTGTGGCAAATGATTTTGCAGCAGGTGTAGTACTAGGGAGTGGCTTTAATGCAAATATAGCCTTGATAGAAGCACTTGTCCGTAAGGGTGATGCGCTCTTTATGGATGAGCTATACCACGCTTCAGGTGTTCTTGCATCAAAACTTAATGGCATAGATGTTATCTACTTTAAGCATAATGATATGGAGGAGTTAGAAACTCTTCTCTCTCACTCTAAAGCAAAAAGAAAGATAGTAGCCGTCGAAGGTATCTACTCAATGGATGGAGATATGTGTGAGAAGGCTGTTTTTGAGATAGTTGATGCACATAATGCCCTTCTTATAGTTGATGAAGCACATAGTAGTGGGGTTGTGGGTGAGAAACTTATGGGCATTTTTGATTTTTATAATATTACTCCAAAAGAGAACCATATAAAAATGGGAACTCTTGGAAAAGCGTATGGAAGTTTTGGAGCGTTTATTCTTGCATCAGAGCATATTGTAGAGTATCTTATCAACCGTGCCAAACCTATTATTTACGCTACCTCACTCTCTTTGTATGATACCCTTTTAGCGCATAAATCTTTAGAGTATATCTTAGAAAATGCAGAGAGTTTAAGAGAGCAAATAACTGCTCGCCAAGAGATAGTTTATGAAATATTAGGTATCAAAGTAGAGGGATTAATTGTGCCTATTTTGATAGGTGATAATGCAAAAGTTATAGAGATAAAAAATGAATTGCTCTCTTTAGGCTTTGCAGTTGGGGGCATACGCCAACCAACAGTTCCCAAAGCCATTGTTCGACTTATAGCAAGAGTGGGTGAGAGTGAAGAGGATTTAAGAGTATTATGTCGAAATATCATCAAGATGAGAGCTTTGTAGTTTTTACTGTGTTGTCCTAAAAGGGGAAAAGTATTATGTATAAAATATCACAGCGAAGATATCTTGGTAATAAAAACTCGATTTTAGACTTTATAGAGGAGATTATACAAAAGGAAATAGGGGATTTTGACTCCTTTTGTGATATCTTCTCAGGGACAGGTGTTGTCGGTGCTTATTTCAATGACAAAGATACAAAAATCATCTCAAATGATCTACTCTACCAAAACTTTATCTCTCTCAATGCTTTTTTAAATTCTGATACCTATTATGTAAAGAAGATTACTAAACTTATCGAAAAATTTAATGCTACAACTGCATCAAAAGAGAACTATTTTTCCACAAATTTTGGTGGTAGATACTTCTCAAATGATGTAGCAAAAAAGATAGGTTATATTCGTCAAGAGATAAAAAAACTTTTTGTTTCAGATAGTATAAATCTCAAAGAGAAACATATACTTTTAACTTCATTAAACTACTCTATAGACCGTATAGCAAATACAGTCGGACACTATGATGCCTATATAACAAAAGAGATAAAGGCACAGAAATTTGTGATGAAAATGCTCGATATTGATTCAGAAAAGAATGCTAAGAATGAAGTACATAATAGAGATGCAAATATGCTCATCCGTGATATAGAGTGTGATATATTATATATGGATCCTCCTTACAACTCAAGACAGTATTGTGATGCGTATCATCTGCTTGAAAATCTTTCTCTTTGGCAGAAACCGAAAGTTTTTGGAGTAGCAAAAAAGTTTGACCGCTCCAAGATAAAAAGTGAGTACTCTCTTAAAAGCGCTACAGAAAGCTTTGATGATTTAGTTGTGAATGCAAAGTGTAAGTATATGTTACTCTCTTATAACAACATGGCAAAGCGTGGCAATGAGAGAAGTAATGCAAAAATATCTGATGAAGACATTATAAAGAGTATGTCAAAGCGTGGAGAAGTGAAAGTTTTTGAGAAGAGTTATAAGGCTTTTACTACGGGTAAAAATGTTTGTAAAAATAATAAGGAGCGTATCTTTTTTGTGAAGGTCATTCGCTCTGTTGTGAACTAGTTTTCATGCCCAAGTATTTAAAATCTCCACTCAAATAGATGAGTGAAAAATATAAACCAAAATTATGCAATAGAAATTTCTAAAATTTTGGTCAAAATTAGATAGAATTAGCACAATGAAAGTCAAAAAACTAAAAATCACTCTTAAAGAGAAACACTTAGTAGATATATCTTTTGAGATAGCCTCCTCACTAGCGCTTGTAGGACAGAGCGGAAGTGGGAAAAGCTTAACACTCAAAGCACTTCTTGGTATGCTTCCTCGTGATATGCAACTGAAGTTAGAGAGTCAAAGTGATTTTGAACTAGTAGCAGGTAAAAGTGTAGCACTAATCCCGCAAAATCCTTTTACTGCACTCTCTCCCTTAACAAAGATAAAAAAGCAGTTTTTTGTGAATAAGAGTAGAGTAAAAGAGTTATTTGAAGAGGTTGGTTTATCCTATACTTTAGCAGGGAGATTTCCTTCTGAACTCTCAGGAGGACAGCTTCAGCGGGTGGTTATTGCCATAGCTCTTAGCTCTCAACCTAAGCTTCTACTTTTAGATGAGCCAACAACGGCATTAGACCCGGACACAAGAGTTTTGATTATAGATTTACTCAAAAAACTACAAATAGAAGAGGGATTTAGGATGCTCTTTGTAACGCATGATATCGCATCTGCAAAGAGTTTGTGTGAAGATATCTGTGTTATTAAAGATGGTTTAGTTGTAGAGAGAGGAAAAATGAGTGAAGTAATTAGCTCCCCAAAAGATAGTTATACACAAACATTAATAGAAGCAAATTTTGCAAATAGGAATTTTAGAGAATGAAAAAAAATATGAAAAGAGTGTTTATTACAATTTTTATTTTGGGTTTACTGTCCCCTTTTGCTCTTGTGGCTTATTATCTTTTTGCTTATGATTATGATATCTCAAAATTAGTCAATTATAAGCCAGAAGTAACAACAAGAATATATGATAAAGATGGAAAAAAGATAGCCAATGTTTTTAATAAAAAACATAGATATTATGCAACATTTGATGAAATTCCTCCTCGTATAATTGAAGCACTTGTTGCCATTGAAGATACAACTTTTTTTGAACATCCTGGTATTAACATTGATGCAATTTTTCGTGCGGCTCTTAAGGTTATAAAGGCTGGTAAAGCAGTTGAGGGTGCAAGTACGATAACGCAACAGTTGGTAAAAAATGTACTGCTTACAAGAGAAAAAAAACTCTCCCGTAAGATTAAAGAGGCTATTTATGCTATTAAGATTGAGCATGCTTTAAGTAAAGAGCAGATTTTAGAAAGATATCTCAATGAAATCTATTATGGGCATGGATATTATGGGATTAAAACAGCAGCGGATGGCTATTTTCATAAAAGACTTGAGGATTTAACACTTAAAGAGATGGCTATCTTGGTAGGACTTCCAAAAGCTCCAAGTACATACGCACCTACAAAAAACTATGATATATCAATGGGCAGAGCAAATCGTGTTATAAAGCGTATGTATGTTTTAGGCTGGATTGATGATGCAACTTATGAGAGTGCCTTAGAGGAGAACCCTAAAGTTTTTGACGAAACGCTTACTCAAAACAAAGCCCCTTTTATAGTTGATGAAGTGGCGCGTAGGTTTAGAGCTTTAGATATCAAAGATTTTAAAACAGGTGGATATGAAGTCTATACTACTATTGATTTAAGACTGCAAGAGGCTGCTAGAGAGGCCTTAAAAGTTTCCTATGCTGCGGCAATGAAAAGAATTGAGAAGTATAAAGAGAAAGATCTTAAAAAGTTAGCTCGATTTGAGAAAATAGTGAATCCAAGAGCGGATCAAATGTTTGCACTCCAAGATGTAAATGTTTCACAACTTAATGGGGCTCTTGTTTCACTTGACTCTGCATCAGGAGATATTTTAGCCCTTGTTGGAAGTGTTGATTATAAAAAGAGTTCTTATAATCGTGCTACGCAAGGAAAAAGACAACCTGGTTCTGCATTTAAACCTTTTATCTATCAAGTAGCAGTTGATTTAGGATTCTCGGGGGCTACTGAGCTTGTTGATATTGCCAAGACTTATGAGTATGAAAAAGATGGTGAAGAGATGAAGTGGCGTCCTAAAAATTATGAAAAAAATTATAAGGGTTTAGTAACACTTAGAGAAGCACTTATTCACTCAAGAAACCTTGCAACTATCAACCTTGTAAATGATATAGGGCTTGGAAATCTTCTTAGAGAGTTGAAAAAGTTTAATATCAAAAATCTACCAAAAGATCTCTCTATCTCTCTAGGAACGATGTCCCTCTCACCCTTAGAATTAGCAAAGTACTACACATCTTTTTCAAACAAGGGAGTACAAGTTGAACCAAATCTTATCTCAAGGATTGAGCAAGGGACACAGACTGTTTTTGAGAAGACAAACTTTAGTCACAGAACCTCACTTCCTACGCAATCTTACATCATGACAACAATTTTAAGAGATGTTGTAAATAGAGGTACGGCAAGACGGGCAAGAGTTAACGGTATAGAGTTAGCTGCAAAAACAGGGACTACAAATAAAAATATGGATGCTTGGCTTGCTGGCTACTCTCCAACTATCACAACTGTTGTGTGGTTTGGAAATGATGATAATACCCCAATGTATAAGCGTGAAACAGGTGGTCGAGTCTCAGGTCCTGCTTTTGGAGCATACTATAAAAAAGTTATTAAATTGTATCCCCAAATCAAAAGAAAGTTTGATGTCCCTAAGGGAATTATAGAAGTCTCTATTGATGGAAAAAAAGAGTACTTTAGTGATATCTCCAAACCACCACGAACTGAACAATCCTCACAAGCACAAGAGGAGTTATTGTGGTAAAAGGAAACTCTCTTTTGTCTCTCTTTTTAGTTCAGTTGCAAATCTTTTAGGAGACCATCTTTGATATCGTAGATAAAACCGTGAACATTAAGTTTTTGTCCATGAATAAGTGCATTTGTAACGATGGTAGTATTTTGAATATTATGCACTTGTTCTACTACATTGAGTTCACAAAGTCTATCAAATCGCTCTTCTTCACTTTTGATATTTGTTAACTCATTTGTATGAAATCGCTGTACATCTTTTATATGTCTTAACCAGTTATCTATGAGTCCATGTTGCAAATCATTCATAGAGGCTTTTACCCCACCACATCCATAGTGACCACAAACGATAATATGTTCAACTTTTAAAACATCGACTGCATACTGCAAAACAGAAAGAAGGTTAAGGTCAGTATGAACAACTACATTGGCAATATTTCTATGGACAAAAACATCACCAGCAGGTAGATTCATAATCTGGTTTGCAGGAACTCTACTATCTGAACATCCAATCCACAATATTTTTGGAGTCTGTTGACTAAGTAGATTTGTAAAAAAGTCAGGGTTGTTCGCTGTAGCTTCTTTTGCCCAAGCTTTGTTATTTTCAAAAATTGTCTCTATAGTGTTCATGCTATTTCTCCTAGTTTGAAAAAGCCCTGTTCAATGCACAAAACATTGCTTTAATGGAAGCGGTTGCGATATCACTATCTTTCCCAACTCCGAAACATGAGAGTGTTTCAGCCGTTTGAATCTCAATGTATGCAACAGCAGTAGCACTACTCTGCTCACCACAAGAGTGTTCAGAGTATGAGCTAATTGTAAATTGGTTTTTATACTCTTTCATTAGTGCATTTTTACATGCATCAATAGGACCATTTCCCTCACCCTCAGCAGTAATGTT
>JALSUU010000040.1 GCA_027071075.1 Sulfurimonas sp.
GGATTATACAAAAAACTCTCAAAAGTTTTACAAAAAACACTAAAAATGAGTTAGACTTTCTTTTTGTCGATATGCTCGAAGAACCACTCACTCTCGCTTTAACAATTTTTGGTCTCTGGTGGGCTGTTTCTATTCTCGAGTTGGCATCAGGTGTAAAAGGTTTTATTGATAGTATATTTTACTTCTTAATTATTTTTAATATCGCATGGTTCTTAACCCGTATGCTTGATGCAGTTATAGAAAAATATATAGCACCGAAGGTACAGGAGTCTGAAACAGATTTAGATGATATTTTACTCCCTATAATTAGACGCATTGTAAATATCTCTATCTGGGCAATGACTATAATCGTAGGTATTGATAATGCTGGGTATGATGTTACAACTATGGTTACAGGCTTAGGGATCGGTGGTTTAGTCTTTGCTTTAGCTGCTCAAGATGCTGTTGCAAACCTCTTTGGTGGTGTTATCATCTTTAGTGATAAACCATTTAATATAAATGAGAGAATCATTCTTAATGGCTATGAGGGCTATGTGCGTGAGATTGGTCTGAGAAGTATTAAGATTGAGACTCTTGATGGTAGAATTGTTACTATGCCAAACTCAAAAGTAACAGATAACCCTGTCTTAAATATCTCAAAAGAGAAAGGAAGACGGGTAAAGTTCTACCTTGGACTCACCTATGATACACAACCAGAAGATATTCAAAAAGCAAAAGATATTTTAAAAGACATCATCACACTTAACGAGCATACACAAGATGCAGTTATTGCCTTTGACTCTTTTGGAGATTTTTCTCTGAATGTACTTGTACTCTACTGGATTCAAAAAGGGAGCCCTATTGTTCAAGTTCAAGATGAAATCAATATGCAAATTTTAATACGCTTTAATGCTGAAAAATTAAACTTTGCATTTCCAACACAAAGTATTATTTTAGAAAAAAATGAAGGATAATCTTATGAAAAAAATCTTATTCACTCTGCTTATTGTTACAAATCTCTTAGCATTCAATCTTATGGACATCTTTAGCTCTAACCATGAAGATTATGTTCCAAAACGCGATGCAACAACAACAAAAAATGCAAAACTTTCAATAAAGTACATAAAACACACTCAGGTCAAAGATGATATGAGTGATACAAAAAGAGAGAATGCTATCTATATGTTAAATGAATTTTTGAGTATCTTACAAAATAACAATTTTAACAATGCTGCTAAAAAATCTGTACCTTTGATGCATAGAAGTCTTCTTACAAGTAACCAAAAAGATTTAGATGGAGATACAAAGCGTTTTTCATTTAAAAAAGCCTTTACAAATGCAAAAAACTACAACTTTCCTGTAGCTGTAACACGAATTGATAAACTCAAAACTACGGAAATTGGTCATGGGAAAAATTATGATGCAGGTGTTGAGTATAAGATATGGATAGCAAAGAAAGAGTCTAAAGGTTACTCTGCGCCTATCGTTCTTTTCTTTAAAAATGGCTCAGATAATCCTAAAATAAGTTATGTTGGAAGTATCTAAGGCTCATTAATTGAAAGATATTTTTGAAAAACTAGGACTCTTTTATCTTGGAAAGCAAAAAGATGATGCACTCTGTCTTTACAAGTCAAAAGATTTAACAACACATGCTATGATAGTAGGTATGACAGGTTCAGGAAAAACTGGACTTGGTATCACTCTTTTAGAAGAGGCGGCAATTGACAATATTCCTGCCATTGTCATTGACCCTAAAGGAGATATGGGTAACCTCTGTCTTGCATTTGAAAATCTTTCCCCTCAAGAGTTTGCACCATGGAGTACAGAACCACAAAAGAGTGCAAAACTTTGGAAAGAAGGACTGAAAGCCTCACACCAAGATTTGCAAAGAGTTGCCAAATTTGCGAAGATAGAAAAAACAATCTATACCCCAGGAAGTTCTGCTGGAGTAAGTGTCGATATACTCTCAAGCTTTGAAGCACCTTCTCAAGAAGTGATAGAGGACTCGGATGCCTTTACTTCACTTATAAGCAGTACCGTTAGTTCTTTACTAACGCTCATCTCTTTTTCAGCATCAAATCCTCACACAAAAGAGCACCTTCTTCTCTCAAATATTCTCTATCATTTTTGGATACAAGGCGTATCTCTTAACTTAGAAGATATCATCAACTATGTTGCAGAACCTCCTTTTAAAAAAGTTGGAGTACTCTCACTTGCAACTTTTTACAAACAGTCTGATAGAATGAAATTAGCCGTAGCTATAAATGGTCTTATCTCTTCAGTGGGTTTTGCTTCATGGCTACAAGGAGAAGCTTTAAACATTGAAGATATACTTTATGATGATGCAGGAAATGCCAAAGTAGCCATTTTTAATATTGCACATCTTAATGATGCACAGAGAATGTTTTTTGTCACGCTTCTGCTGAATAAATATCTTAACTGGATGCGAAAACAGAGTGGTAGTAGTGTTCTACGAAGTTTACTCTATATGGATGAAATTTATGGTTTTTTCCCACCTGTTAAAAATCCTCCTTCTAAAGAGCCTATGATGCTTTTACTCAAACAAGCCAGAGCATTTGGAGTAGGAGTAGTTCTCTCAACACAAAACCCATCAGATATAGACTATAAAGGTGCTTCAAACATTGGCTCTTGGTTTATAGGAAAACTACAAACGAAACAGGACATACAAAAAGTCATGCAAGGGATGGCACTTGACACTCCTAGAGATAAAAAATTTGTCTCACAAATGATAGCTTCTCTGAGAGGGAGAGAGTTTTTACTCAAAAACATCCATCACAAGTCACTCCTGCAATTCTCTACTCGTTGGGTACTATCCTACCTAAAAGGTCCAATTACAAAAAATGATATAAAAAAATTAATGCACAATAAAAAAGTCACGCAAGTAAAAGAAAAATTACCACTCAAAAAAAAGCTCTCCTTTAGTTGTAAAAAACTCTCACTCACCTCTTTGGAGGATGAGAGTGAAAAAGCTTTTTTAATTCGAGTACAAAACAGCCTCAAAGAGTTGCGTGATGCAAAAGTTGAAAAACTACAAGCACGATATGAGACTAAATATATGAGACTTGAAAAAAGAAAAACACGACTTTCACAAAGGCTTACAAAAGAGAAGAGTGATGTCAGCAGAAAAACTACAAATGCTTTCATAGACATAGGTTTAACTCTTTTAGGGGCATTTTTTGGAAGAAAAACCTCTACTCTCTCTAGCATTAGAAAAGGGAGTTCCGCTTTTAAGAAAACGAGAGGAGTTTTTAAAGAGAAAGGCGATGTCTCGCGTGTAAATAGCCAACTCTTAAAACTGCAAGATGAGATAGAAAAACTAGATAGAAAATTTGAAACAGAAGTCTTCAAAATAGATGAAAACTTCTCACTTAAAAACTACACAATCACGAGCCTCCAAAAAAATAGTACAGAATCCCAATAACAAGTGCCACACTGGAAACTGCAAGTCCAATTTTCACCTTAGAGTATGGTCTATCTCCACTTATATCTCCATTACGCGCATTTATCACATAACTATATGTCTTGCCATCAAACTTGAAAGCTGATGCATAGACAGGGAGAAGTATATGCTTGTAGGTGATGTTTGAGTAGTCTGTTGCGAGGTGTTCTATCTCTTGAACATCTCCGCCAATCTGTGACTTAATAGCAGAACGGATAAAAAAGTCCATATTTGATTTTGCACTCACTAAACCTGCATCAAGTTCTACCGAGTAAACCTCACTCTCATAACCACTGAGGTAAGAGGCATCATAATCTACAAGATTTTCTAAATCCCAATGTGAAAGTGAATGTTTCAAAGAGGCAGTAGCCATAATAAGCACATCATTAAAGTGCTTCTTTAAATCACCACTCACATCATGCCATCGAATTTTTTCAACCTTTCTTGTTTTTGTCATACTTT
>JALSUU010000041.1 GCA_027071075.1 Sulfurimonas sp.
TTAATTCTTAACCCTGAAGAGAGTGAATTTAAACTTTTATCAAGTTGAACATTATTCATTGTAGCATTACGCCACGCATTCATCGCACCGACATTTGTATTAATTCTAAAACCCATAATAAATCCTTTAAGGGAAGAGCCTTTCGCTCTAAGTAATTTGTATCTTGGCTTCCTTGCCTTGATGCTAACTAAATCGGCAGTGAAAAAAATAACTTTAGTAAATTTACAAATTTTTTACATTGATTTGACTATTTGCACTTTATATAGCTATAATGTACAAAATAGATAAAAAGGACATTATATGCATATTATATCGGCAACAGAGATAAAACAAAATTCTGTACGACTTCAAGAAGCACTTCGCGATGATATTCTTATAACTAAACGAGATAAACCTTTTGTAGTAGTTATAGATTATGAAAAGTACATTAATATTAATACTGCAAATGAGGAGTGGACTTTTTGGTCAGACAATGAATTAGATAACTTTGGAAAAATTGCCATAGGCTTAAGTAAAAATGACTTTGATGATGAAAATGAGGACTACTCACAGTGGTAGGACACATATACTTCATAAATATGCCTTACTCTGACTTTACAAAAAGTAAGGGTCGACCTGTTTTAGTCTTTAAGGAGATAAATAAAAATGATTTTCTTATCCTCCCTCTTACAAGTAATATTAAAAGAGAAGGTTTTTTAATCACTAGTGATGACATAGCTGATGGGCGAATAAAAAAAGCATCAATCATTGTCGTCCCAAAACTAACAGCAGTTGATGCTAGTTTGATAATAGGCTCGAAATTCATCGCTTCACTGAAAAAAGAATCTTTTCAAAAAGTGCAGAAAAATCTCTGTATAAAACTTGGGTGCTAATTATTTAATCTTTTTTTGATACACTTTCGCCATTGAAAACAACTATACTATATATATAGGAATACTATTTGAATTTAATTATCGTTGAGTCACCTGCGAAAGCAAAGACTATAAAGAACTTTCTTGGGAAAGGGTATGAGGTTATTGCCTCTAAGGGACACATTAGAGATTTACCTAAATCTCGTTTTGGAATTACTGTTGATGAAGAGACACATCATCTTATACCTACTTACTCAGTAGCAAAAGAGAACGCTCCTACAGTCAAAGAGATAAAAGCTCTTGCAAAAAAAGCGGATACTATCTATATCGCGACCGATGAGGATCGCGAGGGTGAGGCTATAGGGTGGCATATTGCCCATGCTATGAAAAAAGATCCCGAGGAATTACCTCGTATTGTTTTTCATGAGATTACTAAAACTGCTATCAAACATGCACTCGATTCTGCTCGTAAGATAGATATGGATATGGTAAATGCACAACAAGCGCGTCGTATGCTTGACCGTGTTGTTGGGTATAAACTTTCTCCTCTACTTGCATCAAAGATTCAAAAGGGTCTCAGTGGTGGGCGTGTTCAGAGTTCTACTTTGAAACTTGTTGTTGATCGTGAGAGAGAGATTCAAGCCTTTATACCTGTTGAGTACTGGAGCATAGATACCGTTTTTAAAACAAACATTGATGCAAATCTTATTAGCCATAAGGGTAGCAAGATTACAAAGATGAGTATTGAGAACAAGGATCAAGCAAGTGCAATTGAGAAAAGTGTCAAGGCTGACTCTTATACTATTAGTAAGATAGAAACAAAAGAGCGAAAAAGTGCAACGCCTCCGCCATTTATGACTTCAACTCTACAACAGACTGCATCATCGAAGCTAGGATTTACTCCTAAAAAAACTATGATGGTAGCACAATCCCTCTATGAGGGTGTAAAAACTCCTGATGGAACTTCTGGTGTTATCACTTACATGAGAACAGATTCACTCAACCTTGCAGCTGAGGCGGTTGGGGCTGTTCGTGATGTCATTGAAAATCGTTTTGGAGCAAAGTATCTTCCAAAAGAGCCAAAAGTTTACAATAAAAAATCAAAAGGTGCACAAGAGGCGCACGAGGCTATTCGTCCAACTATGCTTGAGTTTACTCCTGAGATTGCACAGAGCTTTTTAAAAGCAGATGAGATTAAACTCTACCGTCTTATTTATGAGCGTTTTATGGCATGTCAAATGGAAGATGCACGATTTGAGCAACAAAGTATCATCTTTACTGGAGAGGAAAATGAGTACCGTGCAAGTGGTAGAAAACTTATCTTTGATGGTTTTTATGCTGTTAGTGGTGCAGAAGATAAAGATAAACTCCTTCCTACTTTAACAAAGGGAGATAAGGCAGACTTACAAAGTGTCAAACCTGAACAACACTTTACAGAGCCACCACCACGCTACTCTGAAGCGAGTTTAATTAAAAAACTTGAGTCTGAGGGTGTTGGTCGTCCATCTACTTATGCACCAACTGTTGCAACGCTTTCTCAAAGAACCTATGTAAACATAGAAAAGAAACAGATAGTTCCAACAGAAATGGCTTTTACGGTTACAAAAATCTTAGAAGAGAACTTTGCAAACATCGTAGATATCTCATTTACAGCAAACATGGAAGAGAAACTCGATGAAGTGAGTGAGGGTCGAGTAGATTGGCAGAAACTTCTGTATGATTTTTATTTTCCATTTATGGAGCAAATTGCTGCTGGAAAAGAGAATATTGTAAGTCTTAAACTTGCCAAACCACTAGGCAGAACTTGCCCTAAATGTGGTGAGCATGAGCTTCTTCTTCGTTCTGGTCGATTTGGAAACTTTATCGCTTGTAGTGGTTTTCCAAAATGTAAGTATACAGAGCAGTGTGATGAGGAAGGAAATGCTGTTGAGAAGAAAGAGACAACAGCTGAGGAGAAGTGTGATAAGTGTGGCAATGATATGGTAGTTAAAAATGGTCGTAATGGTCAGTTTTTAGCTTGTTCAAACTATCCTGACTGCAAAAATACAAAAAGTATCAATGTAGAAGAGAAGAACTCAGAGACTCCTTGTCCTGATTGTGGTGGAACTATTAGTTTGAAAAACTCTCGTCGTGGTCCATTTTGGGGCTGTAACAACTACCCTGAGTGTAAGTTTATCTCTAAGTTTGAACCTACTACTATCAAGTGTAAAGAGAAAGGGTGTAGTGGTGTTTTAGCACCAAGAACATATAGAAACAAAGAAGTGTATGAGTGTGTGAAGTGTAAAGCAAGAACACCAAGAGAAGAAGAGAGTGAGAAGAAATAGTGAAAATAGGAATCATCTCAGATAGCCATAGCAAGGTTAAAAAAGCAAAAAGTGCTATAAACATGCTTATAGAAAATGGTGCTGAGTTTATCATCCATGCGGGTGATATATGTGAATATGAGACACTAGAACTACTTAAAAACTGTGGAAAAAGATATATAGCAGTCTATGGAAATAACGATGCAGGACTTGTACAGTATCATAACGACTATAATCTTGTTCAAGAGCCCTACTACTTCAAACTGGCAGATACAAAGTTTAAGTTGATGCATCTTCCCTTTTATATGGCTCCTGATGCAGAAGTTGTTATCTCTGGGCATACTCATAAGTTTCACTCCGAGTTCCAAGAGGGTACACTCTTTTTAAACCCTGGTGAGATATGTATGCGAAATAAAGAGGCTGTAGAGTCTGTTATGCTTGAGATAAGCGATGATACCTTTGAGGTGACTTACTATACACAAAAAGATAAAAAGCTTAAGAGCAAAACCTTTACATACTCAAGGAAAAAGTAGTGCCAAAAAACGAAAAAATATTTTTATGTTCTATCTGTAACATTAACAGTGGAACCTGCCTTGAAGATTGTAAGTTTTGTTCACAAAGTGTTCGTTACAAAGCAGATATAGAGCGTTATAAACAAAAAGATATAGAACTCATTAAAAAAGAGGCTATTGCTGCGAGAGATAATGGAGCACT
>JALSUU010000042.1 GCA_027071075.1 Sulfurimonas sp.
GGTGAAGATCCCCTCTCTAGCGCGAATACACTTAAATATTTTTATTTTGTGATGAGTGGTAAGATTAAAATCTATGACATTGATTTTGAAACTTCAAAGGAGCAGACTCTTTATATGCTCTCTCATGGAGATATGTTTGATGTCGTTTCCCTTTTAGATAAAAAACCAAACCAATATATTTCAGAAGTTCTTGAAGATACCCATGTTATACAAGTTCCTTTAGCTGATGTTGAGCAGATGATTTTAGATGATGCGAAGTTCCGTCAGTACTTCTACCATTATGTTGCATCACAGTTAAAAGCTATGGAAGATTTAGCTGTTTCGCTCTCTTTTTATGATGTTTACCAGCGGGTTTTACAACTTTTTGCGAAATTTACAAAAACAACAGATGGAGAGTCAAAACTACAAATTATTAACAACCTGAGTCACGATGACTTAGCCTCTATGGTTGGAACTGTTAGAAAAGTACTTAACCGCACTATTCAAAGGCTTAAAAAAGATGGTATTATCGAAGTCTCTCGTAAAAATATTCATATAAAAAATTTTCAAAAACTTTTAGATAGATTGAATTAAACGATGCGATATCTATTTCTCTCACTTCTAATCGCCCTCTTTTTTAATGGATGTAGTGGTAAACAGATTTTTCACACTGCTCTAAAATACAACCGATATAAGGCGAACCTAGACCTAAAAAAAATAGCTATATCTCAAGACTTAAATGTTTCTTACCTTGAAAATAGTGTAAAGAGTAAAAAGACCTTAGTCCTCATTCATGGTTTTGGCGCGAGTAAATATAACTGGCTCTATCTCGCCCAAGAACTTGATGATAAATACCACCTTATCATTCCCGATTTAGTCGGCAGTGGTGGAAGTTCTAAACCTATGGATATAAACTATACAGTAGAGAAACAAACAGAACTTTTGCATCAGTTTTTAGAGAAGTTTGATAGTAATAACACAACACTTGTAGCAAACTCCATGGGTGGAGCGATAGCTTTGGAGTATGCCCTTAAGTACAAGAACATAGACTCACTTGTCCTCATCGATGCCATGGGCATAAAAGTAGAGGACTCCTATGTTGACAAACTTGGTAAGAAAAGAATCAAAGAGATTTGGTTTGATGTCTGTACAAAAGAGCAACTCAAAACACTCATAAGCCAAGGTTCACAAAAAACGCCCTATATTCCAGAGTCTGTTTTAGAGTACCTTACTGAAAATAAGTGTAAACATGCGAAGTTAGAGAGGCATAAGTACTATGGTATTTTAGATGAAGATCTCAATGTAATCGTAGATTTGCGAAAGATGGCTAGAGAGGTGAATATCCCAACACTTATAATTTGGGGCAAGGAAGATAAACTGTTAAGTTATAAAAATGCTTACGCTTTTGCAAAAAACATCAAAAATTCTCAACTACTCATCTTAGATGGTATTGGGCATGTTCCCATGATAGAAGCACCCAAAGAAGTATCAAAATCGCTCTTAGACTTTTTAGAAAAAAATAGATAAAGTAGCACTATGCAAAAACAAACCACACCCCTTTTAAGACTCTCTTTACTCCTTTTATCTGCTATGGGTGTTATGTCAGGCATCGCTATAGTTGCTGCCCTGCCACTTATTGGACATCATTTTCATGAGGTGAAAAATATAGATTTTTTATCGAAACTACTCCTTACTATTCCCTCCATAATGGTTGCACTTTTTGCTCCCATAGCTGGAGTTGTTATAGATAAAGTAGGGCGACTCAAACCGCTTTATCTTGGCATCATACTTTTTGTAATTGGTGGCAGTTCTGGGTACTTTTTAGATCACTTCTATACTATCTTAGTTGGTCGTGCACTTTTAGGTCTCTCTGTTGCGCTCATTATGACTGCATCACTAGCCCTCATCGGAGACTATTTTGATGAAAAAGAGCGTCATAAGTTTATGTCAACACAGGGAATGTTTGTTGGTTTGAGTGGTATTGTTTTTATCATCTCTGGTGGTTTTTTAGCAGAGAGAGGATGGAACTATCCTTTTCTTATCTATACACTCCCTATCCTCTTTTTACCCCTGCTTATTCGCACCCTTAAAGAGCCAAATCATCTGCATCACAAGCACAATGAAGAGGAGAGTATCAAAGTAAATCTCCTCCCCGTATATGCAACTGGCTTCTTCTCAATGCTTCTGTTTTATATGTTACCGACACAATTGCCTTATCTTGTCATAAATGAGCTTGGTGGCTCCCCCGCTTTAGTCTCCTACCTTATAGCTGCATCTATGCTTCTCACCGCAGTTGTTTCTAAGCAGTACCATCATCTAAAAGCACGCTTTAACTTTGCCCAAATCTTTATGATTACCTACTTCTTTTTTGCTCTTGGTCTTTTTACCATCTCACAAGTCACAACATATTACCAGCTCTTTTTTGCAGCACTCTTTATGGGTGGAGGTTTTGGCTTGGTTACAGTGAACATCAACACATGGTTGCTCTCGCTTGTTCATGCAAAAAAAAGAGGTCGCGCTGTAGGACTACTCACTTCAAGTTTTTTCTTTGGACAGTTTTTCTCGCCCATAGTTTTTGAGCCTATTATTTCGCATTTTGGTATACAAGGACTCTTTTTTATCATCTCTATGCTCTCTCTGCTGATAGTTCTCACTATTTACCTCAAACTTCGTTTTATAAAGAAGCGATGATGCAAGCAGAGAGACTTCGTAAAAAGTAGCTACTCATCAAGCATCATCTCTAAGTAGCTACTCACATAGTGCGCTAAAAAGACTAAAAACTGCATATCTTTTTTATTAAACCCAGATTTTTTATTGAGGAGTTCTATTACGCCTATGGTCTTTTGTTTAGAGTTAAATATAGGTGCAGTGAGAATATTTTGCGTATAATATCCCGTCTGCATATCAATGTCTGACATAAAATATGAACTATCATAAGGTTCATTATCAATAACAGGCTTTTGCAACTCAATAGTTTTTCCAACTATACCCATGTCATAAGGGACTCGAATCTTCTCAACACCATCGGCATGCATACTCCACAACACATCATTTTTCTTCTCATAAATAAATATCGAGCATCTATCGGAATGTGTCATCTCTTTTGCATTTACAGAGATATATGCTAAACCCTCTTCTAATAATTCTTTTGAAAGCAGAGTCTGTCCAAACTCTGCTAATTTTTTATACTCACTCTGTTTCACTCTTTCTCTCCCCATCGTAATATAAACTCACTACCCTCTTCAAGTTTTGACTTAACCTGAACCTTTATTTCGTTTGCATCACAAATCTGCTTAACTATACTCAGTCCTATCCCAAAACCTCCAGCAATCTTGGAGTCACGACTATAAAGCTCAAAGATGGCATCCAGTTTATCTTGCGCTATACCAACACCTTCATCTTTGATGCAAAAACAGTCCGCTTTAAGGGTGAGGCGTATCGTACTCTCTGGCATAGAGTATTTGATGGCATTTGAGAGGAGGTTTGAGAAGAGTAGTTCTGCACGAGACTCTGCTATACGCATCGTAGCAGGTTCTATCTCACTCACTACCGCTATCCCCTTTGCATCACTGAGTTGTGAATAATACTCTACCACTCTTTGCACAACTGCATCAAGTGCCACCTCACTTACTTCCTCCTCTTTTTGCTCAAAGTTAAGATAAGTAAGTGACTTGTAGATACTCTCCAACTGCTTAGTACTGATAGAGATATTTGTCAATATTTTTTTATCATACACACCCTTTTTCAAGGCGCGTGATGCACTCATACCAAGCGCTGTGATGGGAGTGTTCAGCTCATGTGTTACATCTTGCACAAAAGACTCTATCTGCTCGATGCGTTTTCTCACAGGCTTCATAAATATTTTTGCAAGTAAAAAGGAGATAA
>JALSUU010000043.1 GCA_027071075.1 Sulfurimonas sp.
ACTTGAAGCACTAATCATCTCTTGAGCATTAGGAGTTCCCTCTCGACCGATGAATGTATATGTTCCGATACTGAGTGAATATGTAGTGCTATTTATGTTTTTACCATTACAGTGAATAGTTTTACCTTGTTTGTATTTTAGTGTAGCATCAAGAATTTTTTGATTTTCTTGATTTGTGTATTTGTTGTAGATGACAGCGATTGACACAATAGATAAAACTACAACAGTAACACTGATTTGTTTATACGTATCGAACTCTGTAAAATAGCGCATAGCTAAGAAAAATAGAATTACAACGATAATACCTATAATGTAAGCCACTATGCTGTTCCTCTGATTTGGTAAGTAATGTCACCAGCACCAAAACCGATGATAAGACCTTTGTTAAGTGTTTCTAGATTTTTGTTGTCTTTTATAACTGTAATGGTGTTGTTGGCTCTTGTGATTTTGTCTGCCATTGTTAAGTTATACTGTTTGAATTTTTCCTCAAAATCAATCTCACGAGTAGCTTCACCAGCAGACCAAACAGGAAGAATAATGAGCTCAGCAGCGCCGTCAAAACATTTTATAAATTCATCTAAATTATCAATAGTTCGAGAGTATTTATGCGGTTGCCAGATGGCTGTGATTTTATCAAAACCTTTGAGTAAAGCATACTCTTTTACTGATTCAAAAGTCGCTTTTATCTCTGTAGGATGATGCCCATAATCATCAATGATTACTCTATCATCTTCAAATCCAACTATGTCAAAACGCTTTTTAATACCCTTGAAAGTTAAAAGATTTTTCCGAATCTCGTCAATATCCATAGACTCATGTGCAGCTAAAATAGCAAGAGAAGCATCAAGGGCGATGTGTTTTCCAAAGCCCCAAACATCAAAACTACCTAAATCACGAAATACAAATCGTGTATGCGGTTCATTGTTTATAAGTATATACTCTATATTTGAAATATCTTTACTAGGGTAGAGCCAGTGCGCATCTACCGTGCCAATAAGAGTTGCTAAAAATGGATCTTCTGCATTTAAAACACGAGATGGTGCAGAGTTTATAAAAGTTCTATAGGAGTCGTAAAATAGTTCATAATTATAATCATAATACTCCATATGTTCAGGCTCTGCATTTATAACTATAGAACAGTGAGGGTTTGAGTTGATAAAACTTCCATCACTCTCATCCGCTTCAAAAAGCATTACATCAGTTTGTGCATCATAACGGACATTTGAACCAAAAGCTTTTGATTCAGCACCGATGATAGCAGAACCATTCATAATAGCTGTTAGGATGGCAGTTGTAGTACTTTTTCCGTGCGCTCCTGCAACTGCATACACTTTTCTGTCATCAAGAATTTTTAAAAGAGCTTCACGACGAGCGAGGACTTCTATGCCTTTTTCTTTTGCAGCCATAACTTCAGGGTTACTAGGACTTATAATCGCAGAATGCACAACTAAATCTTGGTCTGTTATAGCTTCACTTGTATGTGGTACTGTAACTTTGATTCCAAGAGTTCTTAGTTTTTGCGTAATAAGTGTATCTTTTATGTCAGAACCTGTGACCTCATGACCTTTGTACTGCATATATTGTGCAAGACCAGAGATTCCAATGCCACCGATTCCAATAAAGTGTATTTTCATATAATGCTCCTAAACTTTGACATTATTAAGCAAATCTTGTGCCTTTTTAGTGAATTGGCTAATATAAAAAGTTCCAGAGTCTTGAGTGGCTTGAATGTTGGCAATATTGTCTATGAAATACTCCAAAGTAATGCCCTCAGCCGAAGCTATCCAGTGTAATTTAAGTGAGATAGAAAAGGCATCATCATTTGTAAGACCTGCGAGTACTTCAAAAAGAGCAGAAGCATCTTTAATATCTCCAGCAGAGTAATGTTCTATCGCATACTCATAAAGAGCGCGAGTTGTTGCAAAGTCTTGTACATCTTTCATATCCATTTTTCTATGAGCTTCCAGAGTCTCAGTAAGCTTTTCTAACGCGAGGTCTAGAATATTTGCATAAAAACCGTGCATAGTCTCTTCATCAAAAACTTTATAAGCCTCTTCTTCTAAGACATATAAAGAGGCAATATCACCACTTTCTTGTGCTTTTAACACCTCTGCTTTTAATTCTTCTGCCGTTTTACTCATGACATACACTCCTTAATTCTTTCTAATGCATTTCTTGTTTTTTCTTCATTTTCTACTAACGCGATACGGATAAATCCAAATCCTGGATTTTCTCCTTTTGCATTTTCTCTTGCTAAAAATTCACCGGGCAGTACTTTTACATTGTACTCTTCATATAGTTTTTTTGTAAACTCCAGTGCATTCTCTACTCTAATCCAAAGATAAAAGGTCGCGTTAGGAATGTCAGTGCCAAGTACTTCTTGTGCTATGATGAAGTTTCTTTTATAAACTGCTCTTGATTTTTCTACATGAACTTCATCACTCCAAGCATCTGCTGCAGCACTTTGAAGAGGAAGAGGACTTGCACATCCTACATATGTTCTATACTTCATATACTCTTTTAAAATCTCCCCATCGCCTGCAATAAAGCCAGAACGAAGTCCAGGAGCTGATGAGCGCTTAGAGATAGAGTTTATGACTAAAACATTTTTAAAGTTTGTGTTACCAACATGGGTGGAAGCTTCTAAAAGAGATGGTGTTGGCTTGTCTGTATAAATTTCGCTATAACACTCATCGTTAAGAAGTACAAAATCATGCTCTAACGCGAGAGTAACCCATGCACCAAGTTCTTCAAGTGAAAGTGTTGCAGTAGTTGGATTGTTGGGAAAGTTTAATATCACTAAATCACATTTTGCAAGTTCTTTTTCTTTTATAATTGGTTTAAAGTTATTGTTCGCGTTGAGATTGAGGTGAATTACTTTTGAACGAGTAGCAATAGCTGCACCCTCATAAATCTGATAAAAAGGATTTGTATATGCCATAACAGGATTTTTTTTGTCAAAAAGTAAAAACTGTGGAAAATTAAAAAGTACTTCACGAGTTCCAAAAGTAGGAATAATCTGCTCGTTTGTAAGTGTTTGGCTAAAGCGTTTTTGTATAAAACTAAGTTGTGCATCTCTTAAGTTTTTTTCGCCACCAGTTTTAGGGTACTTTTTTAGTAAGTCAGTATGTTTTGCTAAAGAACTCTGTATAAAAGTCGGTGTCTCAAACTGAGGCTCACCAATAGTTAAAACAGAAGGTTCAAAGTCACTGTTTGGAGTGATGTCTTGAAGTAAATCATTAAGTTTTTCAAAGGGATAAGGTTCAAATTTCATCGAGTAGAACTACCCCTCAACCAATAAATTAGTTGTAGGTAGAACCCTCACAAATCCGTACATGCGGATTTCCCGCATACGGCTTTTCAAAGTCTTATTTAGTTTAAATAATTCCATAAGTTTTTCCTAGTTTCTTTAGTTTATTCATACTTGGTGGTAGAGGTAAAGGATTAAACTCTAGTCGTCTTTTAAAGCTATCCCAATCGTAGGAACTTTTTTGACTTCTTCTGTTTAACCATTTAAATAGTGCTTTAATAGCTTCACTGTAAAAGTGAACCAACTTTTGTCTATTCATCCAATATCCAAAGTAATTATAATGACCTTGGAGTTTACTTTTAGCAATACTCCAAATTTCTTTGAGTTTCATTCTATTTCTATTGACTTTAATCCACTCATAGAACTCCTTAAAACTTTTAAGAAGTTTTTCTTTTTGTGTCTTAACTTTGAGAAACCGTTTTTTATTCTGTTTTCCCCAATAGAGTGTAAAACCTAAGAAGTTAAAACTATTCTCTTTAGACTTATTAAAATTAAGCATTTTTGTCTTATCCATATTTAAAGATAATCCATAAG
>JALSUU010000044.1 GCA_027071075.1 Sulfurimonas sp.
TAACGAGGTGATTTGTCATAAAAGACAAAGCCAAGAGCATCTGCTCCTGCATTAATAGCAAGCATTGCATCTTCAACTGAGGTGATACCACATATTTTGGTTCGCATTAGATTTGCAGGCTCTCTATTGCAGTTTTACGGTTTTTATGTTTAAAGACATAACTGCCAGCAACGACGACATCAACACCTGACTCTTTAAGCGCTTGAATATTTTTATCACTTACTCCCCCATCTACTTCTATTAAGCAGTTAGGATTGAGCCTATTTCGCATTTCATTGAGTCTTGAAGCTTTTTCAAGGACTGTGTCAATAAAACTTTGCCCACCAAATCCGGGGTTTACACTCATAAGTAGAACCATATCTAAGTCTTTGAGTAAAAACTCTACAGATTCGGGTGGTGTGTGTGGGTTTAAAACGATAGCGGGTTTTATACCTAAACTACGAATCTTTTGGATAAGTCTATGGGGATGTTTTTCTTCTTCAATATGAAAAGAGATATACTCAGGTTTCAGAGGTGCAAAAAGCTCTACAAAAAAAGTATTGTTCTCAACCATTAAATGAATATCTAGGGGTTTTGTAGCTACTTTTGCTACTGCTGAGACAACAACAGGTCCTATCGTAAGATTAGGTACAAAATGGCCATCCATAACATCAACATGAACTAAATCACATCCACTATTACAAATTTCTTCTACATCACGAGCTAAGTTTCCAAAATCAGCAGAGAGAATACTAGGTGCTACTTTAATCATTATTTTCCTTAATTAATTAGACAAAAGTCTACGAATACGAAATTATAAAGAAAAGTAGCTTTTATCTTGTTAAGAAAAATACAAACTTATCATTATTAAATGATAAATCAACTTGAACACCTTTTTTATCTTGAACTATCTCTAAAAGACTAGAGATGTCAAGATAGGTGCGAGGAAGTGTAATATCAACACTAATGTGATGGTCAGCTAAAAGTGTCTTTACTTTTCCCCCTACTATATTTACAAGTTCTGCGAGTGTATCTAAGATAAGTTCAGTGTCATCAGTCTCTTCTCCTATGAGCAGTTCACAGGCTTTTTTAGCAATCTCTTTTGGAAAGATAAGTACAACCATCCCATCCATATCTCCATAAAATCCGATAGAACTCGCAATTGTATTTTCTCTTTTTTCAATATGTATATCATCTACCTTTGCACTCTCTTTTATAGCTTGTGAGTTTGTCATCATCTCAATAGTAGCGACAGTTGCATCAATAAAGTTAGGAAGTTCTGTTACTGTGATTTTATTAAGAGCGCGTTTGTGTTTAATATTTGCAGCACTACTTGCTCCCAACTCTCTAAGAAGCTCTTTATCTTGTAAAATATCATCCATCTGTTCAAAGAACATAATCCCTGAGTCTTCAAGGTTATCTTTAAATTCCTTGGGGGTTTTATCAAAGTTTAAACCAACGAAACAGATAGTGGCATTGTACTCAGCAGCCGAAGTAGAAAGTTTAGAGAAGAAGTTGAGTGCATGGACATTCATACTTACCACTTTATAAGCATCAAAGATAAAGAGTCTAAAGCCTACATTGAGTGAGTTGTTGTGGTACTCTATGTTAAAAGTATTTCCTATCTCTGCATCAAGAAAAGAGCTTACAGTGTAGATAATAGCATTTCCTGTAACACGGGTTGCAACTTTCTGTCCCATCTGCCCTAGGTAAGTCTCTGTGATAATGATATCATAGGCATTCTCTACTTTTGCCTTTTCATCAAACTCTGCTTGTGTCTGTGCGATTATAGGATTATGTCCATTGTCATGGAGTTCTATCGCCATAGCGGCGCGTTGTGACTTATCTTCACTATAGAGTAAAATGTTTTTATTTTGGTTTTTGTAGTTACTTGAAAAGAGTGTAGCTACTTCATGTGTCTTAAAAAGTGAAAAACTGAGGTCATCTTTGTAAAATTTTGTAATTGCCTCATACTTTTTAAAATCATAATCACAGAAACCGACTGTTGTATGGTTGGCTGCACGCACTTTATGGAACATTTTTACAAAAGCATCGAGTCCATTACGGTTAAAAAAGATAACTTTTTTCAAAGAGACAAGTACCATATCTGCATTTTGAGCTACAGTTGCTTCAATATCTTCTATGCTTAATATCGCATTACTTGCAGCACCATCTAAAAAACCTTGTGGATTAAAAACGCCAACTCCATTTTTTACGACTGCTCTCATGAAATCTCCATTAGTTTTGAAAAATCTTCATATATATCGCCAACATACTCGATTTGAAAGTCTATAAAGTCATTCAGTTCTGCTTCTATGTATCGAGGTTGAGAAAGAGTATAAAAAAGAAGTAAATGCATCCATTTTCCTAGTTTATTTATCTCTGCATCGTTAGCAGGTTTGACACCTGAAGAGGCTTGTATGATACTGCTTATATTTTCTGCCATTTCCCACTTTTGTGCAATACTTTGTGATATGTCAAAGAGATCTACACCACAAAGTCGTTTTAAAATGGTATTTAAGTCTATATTGTGAACAGTGCGAAGGAGTGTAACATCCTTTTTTTTCTCAGCAAAAAGTGCTTCACTTACTATAATACTAGCAGGTAGAAGAGAGATAGCACTTAAAATATCTTTATCTTCTATGCTTAAATACTCTAATATCTTTTTCCAATTCATAGATAAATCTGCTTGCAAATTATAAAAAACTACACGGTTGAGTTTAAACAGAACCCACTTAGATGGAGAGAGAAGTGAAAGCATATAGTTATAAACTGCTTGTTGTGATCTACTTACACCTAATATACCAAAGATTTGTGAAACTTCACTCACCTCATTTTTAAAGCCATAAATAGGTTTGTTCACTAGGACTTTTAGATAGTTGTTAAGAGCTCTGTCTTCTTTAGCAACAGTCGCTGCTTTAACGAGATCGCCACTGTTTAAGTGCATCAAGGTCTCTTTTAATGCTTTAGGTGCAGGAGGTATTTTCTCTATGTAATAATCTATTTTTTCTTTTGTTATCAAAATGTATGCTTTATAGTTAAATTAGGTACATTTTAACTATATCTATATAAAAACAATATAAAAGTGGAAGTTCTTAAAAAATATATTTGGCTTAAGTTGAAGTTTTGCTTTACTTTGATACAATTCGCAACTTTAAAATATCATTCAAGGATACCAACATGGCAAGAAGATGTGCTATTAGCGGCAAAGGCCCTATGAGTGGGAACAATGTTTCTCATGCAAAAAACAGAACAAAGCGTCGTTTTTTATTAAACTTAAGAACAGTGCGTATCACTTTAGAAGACGGTACAACTAAAAAAATCAAGATTTCGGCAAGAGAACTTCGTACACTTAAGAAAAACTCGTAAGCATTAGGAAAATATTATGAATCTTTTAGAAAGGATTCGTAAGTTCCTCAATTGGGAGATTGCTCCCAAACCTGACCCAAAACTTCTTCCTGAAGTTTATTCCCATCTAAAACCTTTTCGTTTACCACTTCTTTTGACTGTAACAGTAATGCTTATCGGTACTTTAGGGTATGTTATAATTGAAGATTTTTCAATTTTTGATGCAATTTATCAAACAGCGATTACCTTTACGACAGTTGGTTTTGGTGAAGTACAACCAATATCTAATGCCGGAAAAATATTTACTATAAACCTCATTATTGCAGGATTTGCAGTTTTTTCTAGTGCAGTAGGTATTTTGGTTTCAGAGTTAAACAAAGGGCAGATAGTTTCGATTTTAAAGGAGAGAAGAATGTTATATAAAATAGCGAGACTAAAAAAACATTATGTTGTCTGCTATCATAATGACTACACTATTGAAGTGACCTCAGAGTTGCGTAAAAATCATATACCATTCATAGTTATTGATCCAAGACCTGAGATTCATGAGTGGGCAAAAGAGCATAAGTACCCTTACTATCTCCAAGCAGAACCACATGCAGAGCTAGCAATGCTTAAAGCACACCTCTCTTCAGCAAAGGGTCTCATCGCCCTCTCTGATTCGATTGCGGATAATATTGCACTTATTGCATCTGTGAGACTTTTTGAAAAGGAGCACTTTTTACCGCGTCCTTACTATATCATCTCCTCTGCAGAAAATATGAGTGATGTAGAAAAACTCAAAAAACTCGGAGCAGATACTGTTGTGAGTCCAACAAAACTAACAGCACAAAGAGTAAGTGCAATGGCAGCACGACCAGATATGGAAAATATGCTTGAAGAGTTTTTATATAAGAGTGATAATCCTTTAGATATGCAAGAGATTCTTGTTCCAAAATTCTCTTGGGCTATTTTGAAAAAACTTAAAGAGACGCATATAAGACAGATGACAAATACATCTGTTGTGGGCATTACAAAAAAAGATGGAAAATTCATCAGCATGCCAAAAGGAGATGTTCTTGTAACGAGTGAGTGTAGACTGCTTGTTATCGGAACACAAAAAGGGATAGAGACAACAAAAGGTCTCTTAAGACAAAGAATAAAACCTAAGGAGCTAAAATTTGTATAAGTTAATAGAATTAAATAGTGGAGTTTGTAGTGCAAATGGTTTTTTTGCAGATGGAATTAGTGCTGGTTTAAAAGCAGATAATGCGAAAGATATGGCATTTATCTACTCTGATAAAGAGTGTGATATCGCTTCTGTATTTACAACAAATAAGATGACTGCTGCACCAATAAGACACTTTCGCAATAAGGGCGACTTTAAAACAAACTTTGTTTTGATAAACTCTAAAAATGCGAATGCGATGACTGGTGATGCAGGTATTAAAGATATAGATGAAATCTTAGAAACTTTACCATCGCAAGTGCTAAATCCTCTTATGAGTTCAACAGGTGTCATCGGTGTGAGACTCCCAAAAGAGAAAATCATTAAGGGTGCAAAACTTTTTGACTTGAGTAAAAAAGAGCCAAAAAGTGCATCAGAGGCGATAATGACAACAGACTCTTTTTCCAAAACAAAAGCCTACAAGGTAGAACTTGAAGATGGCAGTAGGTTTAGCATAGGTGCTATGGCAAAGGGTGCGGGAATGATAAACCCAGCTATGGCTACTATGCTCTGCTTTATCACTACTGATGCGGATGTTGATGCCAAAGAGATGCAGGAGATACTAGACTCTGTAACAGAAACTACTTTTAATGCAGCAAGTGTCGATGGAGATACCTCTACAAACGATACTGTAATGCTACTGAGTAACAAAAGCTCAAAAGTATATCACAGAGAAGCCTTTAAAGAAGCGCTCCATAAAATCATGCTTTTCCTTGCGCGTGAAATGGTACGAGATGGTGAGGGTGCAACAAAACTTGTAACTTATAAAATCACTGGAGCAAAAAGTGATGCTGAAGCCCAAACGGTTGCAAAGGCGCTCTCCAACTCTCTGCTTGTGAAAACAGCACTCTATGGTGAAGATCCAAACTGGGGAAGAATAGCATCAACAGTAGGTGCAAGTGGAGTAGAAGCGGATGAGTCAACTCTAAGTATCTCATTTAATAACCTTTGTGTATATGAGAGAGGAACACTCTACTTTGATGCAGCCATGGAGCAAAAAGCTTCTGAAGTTATGAAGCTTGAATCATTTACTATTTTTTGTGATTTAGGTTTAGGTGAGGGAAAATTCACTTCATTTGGCTGCGATTTGGGTTATGAGTATGTGAAGATAAATGCGGATTATAGAACATAACTAGCGATTAGATTCAAATAATGGGTTTTACACTGAAAAATATTATTTCTTCTTTTGTTATGCCTCTGCCCTTGGCTTTTACGATAGGAATCATTGGACTCTTTTTACTCTTTTTCAAGAAAGAAAAACAAGCAAGTATATTTTTACTTGTAAGTTTTACTCTCATCTTTCTTTTTAGTTACAATCCCATTTCCAATAAACTTATTCACTCATTAGAAGTGGAGTATCCAGCTGTTAAAAAGGTTGATAAGAGTGTTAAATATGCGCTTTTACTTGGTGGTGATTTCCAAGACCGTGGCTATGCTATTCTTGAGATATATAATCAAAATAAAAATATTACAATTATTACATCAGGATATGCAGGAAAAAATCCAATTTCCGAGGCAATGAAAAATAAAAAACGCCTCATAAAACTTGGGGTTCCTGAGTCAAGTATTATTGCACTTGAGAGTGCACGAGATACTATTGAAGAGGCAGAGGTAATAAAAAATAGATTACACGAAAAACCTTTTTATCTTGTAACCTCTGCCTATCATATGCCAAGAGCATATGCCATCTTTCAAAGTTTTCAGCTACATCCTATTGCTTATCCAACTGGAAAACTAGCAAAAGAAGTAAGTATAAGTTCTTTCATCTCTGCTGGTAGTGCTTACCAAAGTCAAATTGCTATGCACGAGTATATTGGCTTACTCTGGTTGAAAGTTAAAAAACTTTTTTACTGATACTCATTTTTAAAACTAACATAGCGTTTAGCAGATGCATATAACTCTTCAACTTCTGCATCGGTAAGTTCTCTTACAACCTTAGCAGGACTGCCCATGATGAGTGAACGAGGTGGAAACTTTTTGTTTTTTGTCACTAAACTTCCAGCACCTACTATAGACTCTTTCCCGATAACAGCATTATCTAAAATAGTAGCACTCATACCAATAAGACAAGCATCTTCAATGATGCAACCATGAAGCATGACCCTGTGACCAATAGTAACATCACTTCCGATAATAGTAGGACTTCCATCACTTCTATCTGCTTTCTTATGGTGGGTAATATGCACCATACTTAAATCTTGAATACTTGTTCTATCCCCAATAGTAATATAGTGAACATCTCCACGGATGACAGTTCCAAACCAGATGGAGCAATCTTCTCCTATAGTAACATCACCAATAACATCAGCAGAGGGCGCTACCCAAGTACCTTCACCAAGTTTTGGTTTAAAATCTTTAAAATTATGTATCATTGTTTACTCCTTGCAATCTATAAAAATGGAAGTCATAAGATTGGCTGTATGACTTGCGGACTCTTTTTTACTTGCTTTTGCAATTCTATTGACATAATCTTCTAAATGCTTATGATTGTTGATAGTTTTATGGTTCTCATTTTTCACTTTAATATAAGAACCATCATTTTGTAACTCATGTGCTAAGGCATTGTCACAACACTGTAGTCTTAATATTTGCAAGATTTTCTCTTGAGCAGTTTTATCTTTGATGGCTGTTAGAAGTTCTATACGACGAACAAGATTTCTTGGCATCCAATCTGCACTTGAGATGTATATACCTACAGCATCATTTTTAAAATAAAAGGTACGAGGGTGCTCTAAGTATTTTCCAAGGATAGAAGTTACTCTAATGTTTTCACTCACACCCTTTAGCCCTGGTTTCAAACAGCAGATACCACGAACTATGAGGTGGATTTTAACACCTGCTTGACTTGCTTTGTAGAGTGCACGAATAACATCCTCATCAACAAGTGAGTTCACTTTTGCGATAATCTCACCCCTCTCTCCCTGTCTTGTCTCATTATGTATAAGTGAGAGAATCTTTGGCTTTATCTGTGAAGGTGCCATATAGAGCTCGTTGAGTTTCCCTTTTTTGCTAAAACCTGTTAAAAAGTGAAAAAATCGTGTAAGGTCATTAGTAATCTCATCCTTACTTGTCATATAGGACATGTCAGTATAGATTTTTGCAGTGGCAGGGTTATAGTTTCCTGTTCCTAAGTGTGCATACTGCTTGAGTTTTCCATTTTTTCTTCTTGTAACAAGTGCTGCTTTTGCATGGACTTTAAAACCTTTAATACCATAGATAACATGCGCTCCCGATTTCTCTAAGGCTTTTGCCCAGATAAGGTTGTTCTCTTCATCAAATCGTGCTTTGAGTTCAACCATAACCGTTACTTGCTTTCCACTCTCACTTGCACTCATAAGTGCTTGAACGATAGGGGAGTTTGTACCAGAACGATAAAGCGTCATCTTAATGGAAACTACATCAGGGTCTTTACTCGCGCTCTGTATAAACTTTACAACTGGCTCAAAACTCTCATAAGGGTGATACAATAAAATATCTTGTTTCTCTAAAGTGGTAAAAATATTTTCATTTGCATCAAGAGGTGGAAGATTTTTGGGTTTAAAAGAGGGTGCTAAGAGGTGTGCAAAATCTTTATTTCCAACTATTTGCCAAAGACTAGAGAGATTTAAAAAAGTATGAAATTTATAAATATCATCTTTATAAACATTCGTATGGCGGTTAAAAAAGTTGATAATCTCATCATCAGCATTGGAACCAACCTCAAGGCGTACCATCTCTCCTTTACGACGCAGTTTGAGACCCTCCTCAAGAATCTCCATAAAGTCATCAGCCTCTTCCTCTTCGATGGCAATATCCGCATTTCTTGTTACTCTAAACGATGCATATTTTAGGAGTGTAAAACCGGGAAAGAGATCTTCAACATGTTGGGCAACAACACTCTCTATGGGAACATAGGCACCATTTCCTAGTTCAACAAAGCGATTTAAAACACGGGGAACACGAATAAGACCAAATCGTTCAACAGAGGTATCATCAGAGTCTTGTAGTTTTACAATGAGTCCAAAACTGAGGTTGTTAAGATGTGGAAAAGGGTGTGTTGCATCAATGGCAATAGGAATAATAACAGGGTAAATATTTTCATTGAAAAACTGGTTGAGTTTATGCTTTTGGGGAGTGTTTACATCTCTATAACTCTTTACAGTGATTCCCTCTGTTTCAAGCCCCTTTAGTATGGAACTACGACAATGCTCAACCACTTGTTGCTCTTGATGCAGATAGAGACGAATCTCTTTAAGTTGTTGTAAAGGTGTAAGTTTATCAGCACCTGAGACAATAATTCCCGCAGAGAAGAGTTTTTTTAAACCTGCTACTCGAATCATATAAAATTCATCTAAGTTTGTTCCATAGATAGCAAGAAATTTGAGTCGCTCTAAAAGTGGTAAGGATTCATCTTGAGCTTGCTTGAGCACTCTTGTGTTAAACTGTAACCAAGAGAGTTCACGGTTATTATAGAGGTTAGGGTTTTTAAGATTTAGCATTAAGATTTACCTATTAAATGAAGTTTCTTTTATTATATAGTATAAAGTTTAATATTTAAACAATACTTTTACTATTTTATAATCCCACTCCCTTTATAGTTCGCTGCGTGGTAAATGGTAACTCCATTTTTGCGTGCATAGTACTGCATCAAGAGTCTTTGGAGAGTTGCTTCTATTGATGGTGAAAACCAAGCATTATTACTTGTAGCTAGGACATATTTTACATCACCCTCATATATCTCTTGACATGTGGCTTCATAACAGATGGCATTTCTAAACTTTACCCCCTTTATGAGAAAATCACTTGGCTTTGTAGCTGTCTCAAAGTCACTGTTCCCACTAAAAAAGGTATCGTTTATAATCTTTTGAGCGAATTTAGGTAGTGGAATATACTCTCCAAAAGGCACTAAAACAAGTTTTTTTGCGATAGAGTATTTTCCATTTTCAAACATATAGGTAACATTGTAACTATGTCCATTCTCTTTTAAAAGTGCACCTGCTACTATGGTGATTTTGTGCGAAAGTTTTTTTAAGGTGTTGATAATACCTGGATTGTAGTTAAGATAAAGTGGAAAAACAGATTCTGGAAACACTACTACATCATACTTCGCATCAATAGCTTTATCAATCTCCGCATAAATAGCCTTGATGGTAGGTGATAGTGCTGCTTGTGTCCATTTAATATCTTGTTTTATATCCGTTTGTACAAGTTTTATCTTTAAGTTTGTCTCATATTGTTGGGGATAGCCATAGTTTAATGCAGCTACCAAAAGAAGAAGAGGCAGGTACTTGAACTTTTTATCTTGTAATAGTTGAGGTAGAGACAAAGAGAGTAAAACCATGGCAAGTTGGTATTTGTAAACGCCTATATAGCTATCAACGAAGAGCAGTTCTATCTGCAACCAGTTCCAGTCAAAAGGCTCAACAAAACTGAGTCCAAAGAGTAAAAGAGCACGAATAGTAGCTTTGTCTGTAAAGTAAAGAGGTAAAAAGAAGAGCAGATAAATGATGCCAAAACCAAAGGTCACAAAAGGGGTCATATACCCAACACCTTGATACTTAAAACTATAACCAATCCAGTAGAACCAAAAAAGTCCTATTAAAAATCCAGCGACTAAAATAGAACGCTTGGGAATGTAGAGAAAAAGTCCTAGAGCAGCTAAACCAAAAAGGGTATTGATAAGTTTGTTTGTAAGGTTATACTCTGCAAAATAGATGAAAGCAGAGAAGCAGAGTGCGGTTAAAAGTCCAAGTAAAATTGTTTGTAAAGATTTATTCATAATGAAATTGTACACTTTTTATAAGATTATTAGTATATATTCTGTATAATCGCCCCAATTTTATTAATCAAAGGAAGTTAGAAGATGGAAATACTCTCTCAACTGTTACCGTTTATATTTTTAATTGCAATTATGTATTTTGTAATTATACGCCCACAACAAAATGAAGTAAAAGCAAAAAAGGCCATGTTAGAAGCCCTGAAAAAAGGGGATAAAGTAATTACTAATGGTGGCTTTATAGTTGTAATACATAAGCTTGAAGAGAACTTTTTAAGTGTAAAAATGAATGATGATACCATAGTAAAAATTACAAGAGATGCAATCTCGAAGAAGTATGAGAGTGAAGCTTAATTATCGCATAGTGGTATTCGCTTTAGCGATTATCTTTGGAATTGTTTTCTCTGTACCCTCCCTTACACAGAGTGAAAGTGGAAAAAAAATCACCTTAGGTCTTGATCTTCAAGGTGGTTTACATATGCTTCTTGGTGTCAAAACTGATGAAGCGACAAAGTCTCGTATCAAATCAATTGCAGCAAGTATCAAACACTTTGCTCAGAGAAATGATATTCTCATCGATGGTTTAGAGTTTGACGATACCGGTGTAAAATTTGAAGTGCTTGATAGTGATGAAATCGTAAAATTTGATGAGTATCTCAAGTCAATCAATGGCGCAAAAATTGTTACAAATGGACAGATTATCTCTTTGTCTTTAACAAAAAAAGAGATATTAAAAACTAAAAAAGAGGCTGTTTCTCAGGCTATAGAGACTATCAGAAATAGACTTGATCAGTTTGGACTTTCAGAGCCAGTTGTTGCAAAGCAGGGTGAAGAGAAGATTCTTGTGCAGTTAGCTGGTATCAAAACTCAAGAAGAAGAGCAAAGAGCGCGTGAACTTATCTCTCGTGCTGCAAAGTTAGAGTTAATGGCTGTGGATGAAGATAGAAATGCTCGTGTATATAATATGAGTGATGCAGATGCAGCTGAGTATGGTGATGTTATCTTACATGATGCAAAAAATCCTAAGATAAAGTATCTTGTAAATGAAATTCCTATCTTAGATGGTGGTATGCTAACAGATGCAAATATGGGATTTGATAAGAATAATCGCCCCCTTATCAACTTTAAACTCAATGCTGAGGGTGCCGAGATATTTGGTGACTTTACTGGTAAAAATGTTGGGAAGCGTCTTGCTGTTGTTTTAGATGGTAAGGTCTACTCTGCACCAAATATTAATGAGCGTATTGGTGGAGGGAGTGGTCAAATCTCTGGAAACTATACGGTTATGGAAGCAAAAGATTTAGCGATTGCACTGCGTTCAGGTGCACTTTTAGCACCTATATTCTTAATGGAAAAGCGTTCTGTTGGTCCAAGTTTAGGTGCTGATAGTATTAAAGCAAGTATGATAGCGCTTATTGGTGGTTTTGTGCTAGTTATTCTTTTCATGATGGTCTATTACCGTATGGCTGGGGTAATTGCAAATATTGCTCTTATCGCAAACCTTTTTATACTCTTAGCAATAATGAGCCTTTTTGGTGCAACCCTGACCCTTCCTGGTATGGCAGGTATTGTCCTGACCGTCGGGATGGCTGTTGATGCCAATGTTATTATCTCTGAGCGAATCCGTGAACTTATCTATGAGGGTAAGTCGATGCATAAAGCTATTGAAGAGGGTTACTCAAATGCTATGCGTGCAATTTTGGATGCAAACATTACAACACTTATCGCCTCTATCGTTCTATACGCATATGGAACAGGTGCGATTAAAGGTTTTGCTATTACTATGAGTATCGGTATTATGGCTTCTATGCTAACTGCTATTTTAGGGACACATGGAATTTATCAACTCTTAGAGCAAAAAATAAGTAAAAGTAAAAATAACAAACTTTGGTTTGGGATTAAAGGATAATTATGGAATTTTTTAAATATACAAAAACCTTTAATTTTATGGGTAAATCAAAAATAGCAATGCTTCTTTCTGTTTTACTGGTACTTGCATCATATGCTGTGCTAATGACAAAAGGTTTAAACTACGGTGTTGATTTTGCAGGTGGAACAGTTGTTCAGGTGAAATATGACACAACTGCGCCTATAAATAAAATGCGCAAAGCACTTAAAGGAAACGCACTTTTCGAGGGTGCAAGTATTAGTGAATTTGGTTCACCTGATGAGGTTGTTATTCGTATGAAGACAACTACGGGGAGTGTAACTACCGATATTGGTGATGAGACTAGATCTGCTCTTAAAGGAACAGGAAACTACAAGATTCGTCGTGTAGATATCGTTGGACCTACGGTTGGAGCAGAACTTAAAGAGAAGGGAATTACCTCACTTCTTTTAGCAATATTGGGTATTTTAGTCTATGTTGCCTTTCGATTTGAGTGGCGTTTTGCAGTTGCATCGATAGTCGCACTTGTGCATGATGTGAGTATTGCTATAGGTGCAGTGGCACTTTTTCAAATAGATGTAAACCTTGATGTTTTAGCAGGTCTTTTAACGATTTTAGGGTATTCACTTAATGATACTATCATCGTTTTTGACCGTATCCGTGAGGGTGTGACAAAAAATAGAAATATGGGCTTAGAAGAGACAATTAATGAGTCTGTAACAAGAACGCTAGCGCGTACAACGCTAACTTCTTTAACAACTTTCTTTGTGGTATTTACACTTTTTGCTTATGGTGGCGAAATAATCCATCCATTTGCATTTACACTTTTAGTAGGTGTAGTAGTAGGAACATACTCATCAATCTTCGTTGCCTCTCCAATCTTACTAATGTTTGGTTTTGATGTGAAAAATTATCATAACAAACTAGCAGAAAAAGAGAAACGACGCGTAGAGAAACAAAAAATGCGTGATCAATTTGATCAAGGTGTTGTTTAATAGAAATCAAAATAGTTTGTTTATCCTTAAGTGAATTAAATTTGAGAATAGACTTATAAAAAAGCACAAGTGCTTTTGGGCCCTCTGCCGAAGAGAACCCAGCGTTAGCGTAGGGAAAGGAATTACTTCCTTTACCGTGATAAATAGATAGGGAAAGGTTCCCTTAAATTTATGAAATAAATTAAAGGAAAAGTGATGGATTGGGGTAAAGTAATATATGTGTTCTTCTCACTTATGAGTTTAACATCAATAGCAGGTTTCTTGTA
>JALSUU010000045.1 GCA_027071075.1 Sulfurimonas sp.
ACTTTGTTTGCTACATCCCAAACACTTTTTTCAGCTGCTGTACCACCACCAATCGCCATTGGTCTAAGAGTAGTTATATTGTTACCTGCACCATCTGCTATAGCAAATTTCTTGTTTGATATAAGTGCGAATGTTCCTGCAGTTTGTGTAGGAAATGCTTTTAAGTCAAATACTTTTGCTAAGATTCCATCTACCTTTGCTTTACTGATAGCATAGTTAATCTTTTTCGCAATCTCTATATTTGTCTCAGCTCCAGTAAATGTTACATCTACAGATTGGTTGCGTGATGAATCATACAGCTTAATAGTACCTGCACTATTATTAATAGCAGCCAACATCCCCGTAGTCGAGCGTCTAATCTCTGTATCTGTATTATCAAAAGAGATAAGGTTCCAACCATTTGTAAGATTTAAAGCACTATAGTCAGAAGTAGAAATCGTTGAACTTCCTAATACAAGACCAGCTAGTTGACCTGAACCACCAGTAGTATTATCATCATTTGTATCTATTTTTCCCCAGTAACCTTTTCCTTTTTTCAGTGTTTCAAAGTCATTGGCTGCTACACTATTGCGACTATCGAAAAGTTCCCATGCGCCATTACTTGCTTCAAAACCATACATTCTAAGAGAATCAGTTGCATCTGCAGCATCACCATAGTTTGTTACATCATAGTTAATTACTTGTGCAGGGTTGTTTGAGAGGTTATAATCTACTAAACTTGTAGCACCATCTTTTAAAGAGTCTAGTGTTACACCATTTGTTCCAGCATTTTGAGAAGGTGTCTTAACTCCTACAGAAGGATTGTTGTATGTATGCGCACTATCAAGTAGTACATAGTATACAATAGTATCAGTACCTGACTTATACTCTAACTTTTCACCCTCAAGTGAAGCCTTATAAGTAAAAGAGAAAATTGGTTTGTTTCCAGTTGTATCTGTAACATACACAGTTCTTACTGGTTCTGTCTCATTGTAAGTGTATCCTGAGGTATTTACACGCACCTCAACTGGATCTTTATTAGTATCTGTTGCATCTAAAGTAGCCATATTGCTATTATTAGTTACAGCAACTTCATCTGCTGTTGTATCTTTCCAAGTGTTATTAACTGAATCTGTGATACTAAATGTTCCAGCATCAGACGCTTGTGTCGCTGTACTTTGAATCCCATTTACACCAAATAAAATCCATGTATCATCTTTTGCACTTGATGTCAAAGGAAGATATCCAGCACTTAGCATTGATGAAGATATTGCTACAGCTGCGGCAACACTTAACAGGCTTTTTCCATATTTTTTCATCTTATTGTCCTTTTATTTTATACTTTATTTCTATATACTTTAGTCTTTATGTATGTACCGTCTACTATATCATTTACATTATAACGATAACACGAAAAAAGACCATTTTGACCTTTAGGTGTCATTACATACATCGTATTCTTTCCATTATAACCCCAGCCTCTATCTATGGACAATTTATAAAAATCTTCATAAATATTTACCATCGACATATCTCTAGCTACAGTCAAGTCATAATAAAAAAGAGTTACTTTTGTAGTTGCTGCATCAGACTGGTTCAGTGGATATTTTGAATTAATCAAAAGACCATCTTCCACATCTTCAACACCTCGATCATCTATACTTGTATCAGCGATTGAATTATTAGTGTACCCATCATTCACATCACCTTTTATACAAGCATACTTATCATATACAGCACCTGTAACATCAAAAATGCTGTTTGATTGATCACCTCCATCACCTCCAGAAGTGCCTCCGCCAGAGCCACCCCCAGAAGTTGACGAATTTGAATCTTGAACCGGATTTGGATCTATAAGACCTAAGGGTGGTTGGTTAGTACCTTTTGCTACTACAGTATCTTGTTGTGCACTTGAAGAAGTATCTACTCCACAAGCACTCAAAAAAACAACACTGCATCCAATCACTACTAATCGCAACATTTTAGGCTCCATTAATCCAAGTTCACTTTATTTACTCTGGTAATCCAGGAGGTGTCCCTAACTTATCAGATAAGTTAAAAGGTGTTTGAGGTGTTGTAGCCTCTGCAGATGTAACATCAACAGTAGAAGACACAACAACAGCAGCATTCCCTGAAGTATCACTACTTGCACTAGAAACACTTCCACTTTCCCCACATCCTGTAAATGCCATAGCCAATGCTAAAACACTTAATGATGTAATTATTAATTTTTTCATTTTCCATCCTTGAAAACATTTACAAGATATCACCTAAGGCAATAAAATTATTACCGAAATAATAACTATACTACCTTAGTCAATATCTATACTTAACATCCACGGTAAAAACTACCTATGATGCACCTTTAATATAACAAAACATGCCAGCTCATCCTTGAAGAGCATAATTTGTTCCATGTTCTAATGAATACATCGGCAAATTATAAAAAATCTTTATCTTTTTTCATAATTTAACTGTTTTGTTAATTACTATTTGTAACTTTACTTAAAAATAGTGTGGAAATAATGGCAAAAATTAGAAATGATATTGTGCTGAGAAGAGAAGGGAGTGAAGAGTTTGATGCTTATAGCTAGAAAGATTTGTTCTCTCTACAGCTATATTGGTTACCTGATTCATGAAAAGATACTCATAGCTAAGAAGTATGGAGACTTTTTTAACTCCATCATATATCACTCCAAATTTTGTTCCTATCAAAGGTGATGTAGAACGACTAGAGGAGATTGAGTCCACATTTGTTATTGGTTCATGAAGCCAGTCTAAAGTTCCTGCTCCACCAAGAAGACCACAATAGGGAGTAAATGCAGAGCTATTGTAAAATCTATAATTAATACCAGCGTACATATTTGTAAAACGCATATCTTTACTTTGCATCACTGCTATACCAAGGTTTAAGTCTAAGGCATTATCAAAAATATATCCTGCTTCAAGAGTATAAGCAACTCCGCTATTTTTTGGTTTAAGTACCTCCGCATTTCCTGACTCTACATTATAAGTAGAAGGAGCTATACTATATCCTAGTCCAACACCAGCATATATACCTACTCTATTTTTAACACGAGAGTCATACTCCTCTTTTAAAAGTGAAACTATTTCAGGATTTTTAAAATATTGTTTGAGTTGTTGCTGATAAAATATTGCTGTTTCTTGAGAAGAGAATGGTCCTGTATATATATAGTATGCTTTTGAAAAGTTTGCATTATATATAGTTTGAATTTTCATCTTTAATTTATAAGGCTTTAAAATTTTTTCTATTTTTTGAAAATCACTTTTTTTGGATGTTTTTGTAATCTTCACATAATTATATCCCGCATAGAGATTTGTTATCAACAATAGAAGTAAGATAAGCTGTGCAAAAGTTCTCATAACAAAGCCTATCGACCATTTTATGAGAAGCTTTAATAAAATTGGAATAAATTATGCTTTTTAATAAATATATTACAAAAGGAAACAGTTTTGTTACATATCATACAACTTTCACTTCTTCTTTTTACTCTTTTATTTCTAACTGGATGTAATCCATCCTCTTACGATGCAAGTGATGCTCCAAACAACAAAATCAGTGGCGTTGTAGTAGATGGATACATCAGTGGAGCAACTGTTTGTCTTGATTTTAACTATAACAATAGCTGCGATAAAGATGAACCTCTCACAACTACTGATGCAAATGGAAGTTATAGTTTTACAAATTTTACTCTTAAACAAGAAAATACAATTATCTCTGTTCTTGCCTATGGTGGTATTGATACTGCTACAAACAAAAAATTTAAGGGACAAATTCGTAATGCAATAGAGTTTTCAAAGAAAGAAAAAAAACAAAATATTGTCATCTCTCCTTTGACAGATTTAGTTGTAACACATTTTTTCACTACTTATGAGAGAAGCGTTCAGGAGTTACATGATGCACAAGAGATAGTAAGTTCTAGTTTTGAGATAGATAAAGAGTTGCTCAGTAGTGACCCTATGAAGAGTGTAAAACTCTTTAGTGTAAATCAAAAAGTACACCATACAGAAGCTCTTCTTCAAACACTTGTTGAGAAAAATCTTCTACACTACAAAAAATCTTCAAGCCGTTTAAGTATTCAAACACTCATAAAAGAGGAGATATTAAACTTTGGATACGATATAGATACTATACTTATCAGCGTAGAGAACACAATAAATATCCAACTTCCAGAAAATGAAAAAGTTTTTGTAACAAAACAGACTAAAGAGCTTCAAAGTAATTTAACAGAATTAACAAACAATGCTAATCTATCAATCTCTACGCTACCCGCCCTTCAAAAAGAAATCTTTAGTAGCCAATATGAGGCAAATGATAGACTCAATATAGTAGATGGCTCTTATCCAATAGAAGTGGTAGCTATCAATCTTGAAACAGATAGCTAATAAGTCTAATAAACTTTAGCAAACCTATCTAAACAGTGCAAATCTTTTTTTAAAAAAGTACTGACACTATCTTGCATGTTTGAGAAGATCTCTTCTGGGCTCTCTCCATCAGCAGGGTAAGAGAGCATAAAAGAGTTTAGGTATTTTGCGAAGAACTCATCAAACATTGTTTTTACTATATCTGTTCCATACTTATCTGTGTAGGGAAGAACAAAGAAGTAGTCACTCCCCTCATTTACTATGGAGTCAGAAGCGCGTAATATCTCCGCCAATGATGCATCAATAACCTCAAGAGAGATACCTGAAAAATCACAGTACAAAAGAGTAAAACTCTCTGCACGGTTCTCATCAAGTCTATCAGATATACCTATATTAAGATGCATTAGCTCTTTAAAGTTGTCAAATGTGAAGTGAATTCCTGCCATAAAGCATACCTTTAAATTAAAAATTTATTAAGTATATCAGAAAATTATACTTTACTGACTCTTTTTTAGAAGATGTAAAAAATCTAACTTGCTTTGGTAACCAGGAGTAGCTTTAAACTCTGCATCGTTCTTGTAAGAGATAATATATGTCACAGGAACAATAGGCGTTTCAAACTGCTTTGGAAGTTTTCCCTCTTCACGGTTTACAATAAGTGGCACATAATTTTTATGGATGTAACTATCGACCTTTTGGGAAGAGAGAACTTTTTTCTCTAGCTTTCTACACCAAGGACAGTAGTTTGTAACCTCTACCATCAAGATATCTTTTTTCTCTTTTTTTGCTTTTGCTACTGCTTTTTCATAACTTGTCTCATATTTATGTTCTGAGGCAAAGGCTTTATATGACTTTGAAAAAAGGGCTGTTGTTAAAAGTGCGACTAAAATTAGGTATTTCATTATTCATTATCCTCACTGTACTGATCTTGAAACTCACCTAAGAGATACTCTACACTCTCTATGAGGTCTTCATCTAAATTTTCAACTTCAAAAATATCCTCTTTTTGATAGGTAAGTGCGAAAACCTCTTCATTATCTTCTGAGCGACGAACCTCTTCGCCTAAAAGAAGTTGTACTTTAAGTACCAAACTTTTTCCAACTGCCACACGAGAGACAATAATAGCAAAAGGTCTCTCTGAGTAACCCTTAGTACTTATCTTCATCTCTTTAGCATACTTTTGTATGATTTTTTTAATCTTTGGCTTATAGGATTGAGGCACCTTATCTGTGTAAATCTCCACAACAGGATAAAAACTTTTAAACTTCGTAAGAATAAAAGGTGTTTGTGCAAATGTTAGGGTGTATAGTGTAAAAAGTAGTAAAAATATTTTCATCGACTGACCTTGTAAAAATTGATTAAGAGTATATTGTATCTAAATTAGGTTACTCATTAAACCCAACAAGTTGCCCTCGCTTAAGTCGTGCGATTTTATCTCGAAACTTACGGATATAATATGCCTTCTTTTCAAAAGAGATATCCCGTGCCATATTTACTTTTTTTAACTCTCTCTCATAGTAGCGACTTAAGAAAGTAATGAGTTCTGCGGTGAGTTCTTCTTCGGTTTGTAAAGAAACTATACTCTCATCAACAGATATAGCCATAAGTTCAGGAGAGTCACTTTGGTTTGCAAGAGCAAGGGAAAACTCTCGTGAGTGAAATTGCAGAAGTGATGGATCTAAAACATCTAAAATCTGATCTATGAAGTGTGGTTTCTCTAATACTGTTTTTATAAGAGTGAGTTCCCACATATCTCTGTGCGTGTTTCTTTGCATCAAAGGAGCATTTGGATTTGCTTGATTTCGTGAAGAGAGTTTTACAAGAGATGGAGAGACTCCAAGCCCACCAAGTCTTGATGCAAGATAGGTTTTGTACTCCTCTTGGAGTAGAGGTGAAAGCGTTTTAAGATAACTCACACCCTCCCCCATACAAGCCTCTTTCTCTTTTGGATTGTTCAAATCATACAGAGATAAAATCTCATCAAGCACAAACTCTATAAAAGGCTTTACAGAGCGAAACATATTTGACAACTCTTCAACTCTTCCCTCTTTTACCATATCAGCAGGGTCCAAACCACCCTCAAAAACAACAACACCTCCATTAAAACCAGAAGCACTTAAAAGCTTACTCGCTTTGAGTGCTGCAGTGCGTCCAGCCTTATCTCCATCATACGCCATGATGACTTTGGGCGTTCCTTTTCTAAGTAGTGGAAGATGTTCATGCGTGAGTGCCGTTCCAAGAGTTGCGACAGCATTATCAAAACCAGATTGATGGAGCATGATAACATCAAGATACCCCTCGGTAATGATAATCTCCTGTTTTTTATAGAGTGCTTTTTTAGCTATATGATACGCATAAAGCAGACGAGATTTATTAAAGTAACTTGTTTCAGGAGAGTTTACATATTTCGCTTGATGCCCAGAGATAGTCCTACCACCAAAACCAACGATGCTACCATTTGCAGAGTGAATAGGAAAAGTGATTCGCTCTATAAAACGGGCATAAGTTTGATTTCTTGATGGTTCATACCCCACCACTCCCATATCTATCGCCTCTTTTATAGCAAACTGCTGAGAGCGAATATAGTTAAGTGTAGCATTTGAATCAGGAGCATACCCAATCCCAAACTTTTCAATACTTGCAGGGGAGATAGCACGCTCTACTAAGTACTCACTTGCAACCCTATTTTGTGTTAGGAGTGTTTGATACCAAGCATTGAGAGACTCCATAACTTTAGACTTTACTTGATGCTGTTTATTATCGGTATAAGTGAGTGTAAAGTTGTAGTTTTGCGCTAGTTTTTCAAGCGCTTCAGGGTAGTTAAGTTTCTCATACTCCATAACAAACTTCACACTATCGCCACCAGCTCCACAATTGCCAACAGAAAAATGATTGGCTAAAAAAGTATGTGTTTTATCTGCAACTGTAATATCATATACAAGCTCTTCTTGACCAATATTTTGTATCTCTTTCACTTTTAAAAAAAGATATTCAACACCATTTATACTCTCAAAAAAGCTCTCTATTGATTCTCTTTTTTTAAAATAAATTGTATATGCTTCTTTATGATTTACACTTTTTTTATCTGTGAACGGTTTTTCTACTCTACATGAGGGGATTTTTTTTAAAGATACAGCTAAGTCCATTATTTCATTAGCTAAGGTTTCACTTATTGTTTTATAATTACCTCGGGAGTAACATCCATCACCATCCATTAAGCCATTTAACAGTGACTCTCGCAAATCAAGGCTTAAGGAGTTAAACCAGAAAGGGTACTGTTTATGTTCTGCTCCTGTTCCAAAAAGTTCTTTAAATATATACTCTAAATTTGTACTAGAAATAGTTACCTCTAAAGAACTTTTTCTACTCTCTCTATAAAAAAGTTTTGCCTCTTTATCAAAAACTTTTTTAATGATTCTTACTATCTCTTGTGCATACTCTTCTTCAGCAGAACTAATAGAAAATTTAATCCCACCTCTATAAGTACTCCCTTCCGCCACATAAAAACCAGCTAACCACATAAAATCTGTATCTATAAAAATGTTTTTAATTTTATCTACTTGAGGACCACAGTTTTTCTTTGTCCACATAAAAGAAACATCTAGAAACTCTTTAAAAACTGTTTTTCTATATGTAGGATATACAAAATAGTCACCAACTTTCACATCATTTGCAAACTCTCTTTTAAGAGTCAAGTCATAAATTCTTTTTGTCTTTTTTATACGTCCATAAAATTTTAAAGGTCTTGATTTTTCTACTCTTAAATAAGGTAGTGCAGAAATAGCATCATCTTTTTTAACTACTAACATATCATGGTTTTGAGTAAAACAAGAAGTTTGAACACTTAAAGCAGTTGTAAAGGCTAATATATCAAATTCACTTGTATGATAGACACTTTCAATTACTTCCGTCTCAGTTCCATCGGCTGCATATACAGAGTCTCCAACCTTTACATCTTGAATCTCTTTATATCCAGAAGTAGTAACTATTTTTTGGTAAGGAGGAAGACAGCCAAAACAGTGATATATTTGCTTTTGGGGGCTTACAACAAAGGAGGGGGATTTTTCATCGTGAAAGGGGCAAGGGGCTTTAAAATTACCCCCTGCTTTTTTAAGCTCTACATAGTTTCCAACAACATCAACAATATCAAGTTGTGCCTTAAGGGCTTCTATGGAGTTTTGTTCAATCATAAGGGGGATTATATCTTGTGGAGCATTAAAAAGGAGTTATAAAAGAGGCGCGTCCTCCTCTTTTATATTTTTTGATTCACTCTAGTTTTCGTTATGCGTCTCCATTTCAGTATCAGTCATCTCTGTTACTACATCTACGACCTGACTTTGCACTTCCATCTCATCATCCATTATCATTGTTTCTCCACTTCCGCTTTGGCTTTGTGCACTTGGATTGTTTCCAATCTCTTTAGGAAATGGTCTTTTTTCTAGTTTATCAGCGATATTTTTAAAACCATGCTCTCTTATCTTTTTTAATACTCCCTCATCTTGAATATTTTTAAAGTTAATAGTCTCATCACCTAGAAGTTTTTCTTTGAGTATTCCCTCTTTATCATTTACACCCATTTTCGCTAAAATTCTTTCTAATTGAGCCTTTTTCACTTCATCTGAACCAGAGATTATAATATCTGCATCATCAAAAAGAGTATGTTTCAAATCTTCTTTTCGTTTTGTTCTTGTAATATTTCTGTCTACATTATCAACAGAAAGCGCGAACTCCTCATAATTAACTCCTGTAAAGTCCATATCATGTAGTTCTTTGTTTAAATCAGCTAATTTTTCATACTGCAAAGAAGATTTATTTAAGTCTCCAGCAATTACTGTTTGAAGAGCATCATCAAAACCTTTTTCTTTTAAACTTTTTGCGATTCTTTGATATACAGCTTGAACTTCTTCATTACTTGAACTAGCAACATTTTCTGCTATTTTTTGAATGCGTAGTGCTGTTTTTAATAATTTTGTATCTTTTAATATATCTTTATCTAAATCAGTTACATCCGCTAAACCAAGCTTTGTTGCAAGTTCTGCTTTGACATCTTCGAGAGTTGCATTAGGATTTTGTGCTTTAAACTCATGCACTAAAGTTGTTAAAGGTGTAATAAACTGCTCACCATCAGCAGAAGAAGCGATAAGAGTCAATCTTCCAAGAAAATCCTCTTTTGTTACCTTATCTACACCACCCTCTACAACTAAAGGTTTCCCAAGGTTCTCTTTTGTAATATTGAGAACATATTTACCATCTTTATCAGTTATCGCAAATTGCTCACCCTCATCAAATTGAGAATTTTCATTTGCATCAATATAGACTGTTGCACCCTGAAGTTCTGGATCGATTGCTGTTCCAGAAAGTGTTACATCTCTTGTAGGCTCTTCTACACCGGGAGTAGTAACTCCCTTAGATGTATCTAAACTTGTTGCTGCCGCACTATTACTCGCTGTGTCACTACCACAACCAACTAAGACCATACTTGCTACTACTGAGAGTGCTATTATCTTTAAACTATTGAGAGATTTCATTTTGTATCCTTTTGTTTTGTTTGATTTGTGTAATTGTAGCACTGGAGTGTAAGTGAAGTGTTAGCGGTGTGTTAATAACTTTTCAAAAGAAAGAGAGAAAATAGTGCCTTTTTCAAGTTCACTCTCTAGCTTAATAGTAATCGCCAATTCATCACACAATTTTTTCACGATATGTAAACCTATTCCAATACCTCTCGCTTGTTCTTTATAAAAACGCTCAAAAACTCTTTTTGGATTTTTTATCCCCTTACCGCTATCTTCTATTTCTAAGTTTTTTTCTTTCACTCTGAGATGTACTGAACCATCTTTTTTGTTGTACTTAGCTGCATTTGAAAGAAGGTTATCCACAATTCGCTCGAAAGATTCTTTGTTCGTTTCTATCTCCACCTCTGTTGATGCATCAATATAAAAAGTTATATCTCGAAAATTTTTATCTATAAGGTCTACTCGCTCCTTTAAAAGTTGATACAAGTTAAACTTCTCTTTTTGCGTTGCATGATTATGTAGGTAAGCTCGGAGGTTACTTTGCAGATTTAAAATATTTTGCACACTATTTTCAATGCGTCTTATTTTAGAGTTTTGGGGAAGTTCACTCTTTAACATGGAAGTATTGAGCCTCAGTGTTGAGAGAGGTGTGTTAAAGTCGTGTAAAATATCTTTTATGAACTCTTCAGTTAAACGCAGAGCATTTCTAAGTGGTGTTATAGTATACAAAGAGAAGAGTGCAGAGAGTCCAAGGACCACCACAAGCGTCATCACTAACTCTTTAACTATAGTGTGCTGTAACTGTTCTATCTCACTCTCATACTTTTGTCTACTTAAAAATATCTCTAAAATGTTCTTCTCAGAACCACTAATGGTAAAAAATGCACTCACTCTTTGGCTACTTTTTACGAGATGATAGAGTTTTTTTGTATCGTAAGCTGCGAAGTCTATCTCATACTCTGGACACTGCAAGTTAAAACTACAGATACGCATATCTTTAAAGATAGAAGCGTCTAAACTCTCTACTTCAGTTTTGTACTGCATAAAAAAGAGCGCACCTACTAAAATAGTCTGAGAGATAAAAAAAAGTATAAAGCTCTTTACAAAGGATTCAACTTCAACGCTTCTCAAGCATATATCCTACACCACGAATATTTTTAATCTCCAATCCGCTGAGTTGTTTAAACTTGTTTATAGCTACTCGTAGTGCTGCATCAGAGGGATGATGCAGACACTCCATCAAGATACTTTTATCTAAAACATTTCCAATATTATGCATAAATATATCGCACAGACACTCTTGGACTTCTCCTAAAGGAACAAGTTTCTCATCTTTATAGAGCTCTTTTTTTGCTACCACATAGCGTAATGCATCAAACTCTATATCTTGACTGATATGCGTAAATTTTGCTTTTACGCGGATAAGTAACTCTTCTGGAAAAAACGGCTTTTTCAGATAATCATCAGCACCAATTTCAAAAGCTTTTGCGATAGAGTTCATATCTACAAGCGCACTTATAAAGATAGCAGGTGTTGCATCATCAGCCCCACGAAGGCTTTCTAATATCTCCAAACCACTCATATCTGGAACATTGATATCAAAGATGTAAAGATCATACTTCGTCTCATAACTTGCATCAACTGCATCATTACCAGTGTGCACCATATCTACATCAAAGTCACTCTCTTCTAAAAGCTCTTTGAGTGTCTCTGCTAAGTCTATCTCATCTTCAAGAAGTAATATTTTTGGTACCCAACTCATAACAAACCTTTAATAAAAATACCCTATACGCAAAGAGGCATAGTTCTTACTCGCACTCTCACTAATACCATAAGCATAAGAGAGTGTACAAAAATAGTCATCATTCAAACTATAATACGCATAGATAGATGCAGTTTCGATAGGTTTTATACTCTTGTAAATACTATCGCTATAATTATAGGCTACACTTGTGTAAAGTCTCTCACTCATATAATACCCTGCACCTAATGAAAAAGCATTTGAGTTTTGATAGTTTATTATATCTGAAGAGTTATCATCATACTCTATCACTGCATCATCATCCCCTATAAGAGTAAAAGAGTAGCCCGCGAAAAAAGAGGCTTTTGAGAAGGTATAACTGAGGTTAAGTGATGCACTATAGTCTGTTTTATTGTTGTTGAGCGATGTTTGATAAGTGGGGAGAAGTATACCTGTTCCTACTTGCAAAGAGAGATTTTCTAAAATATTGTCTTGATACGAAGCGCCTATAAAAGAATCATAAAACCCCGTATCACTCAAACCACTTCCACTTGTTGCAAAGTAAGAAGTACTCATTTGTATAGAGAAATTTTTATAGTAATAGTCAACTTGAAGAGGTATGGAAAAAGTATCTGTTTTATTGAGGGTTTGGTAATCAGAGTCAGAGTAACTCATACCTGTTATAAAGTCAAAGTGATGCGCAGATAGAAGTGATTTTACCCCACAACCATTTATATCAACAAGCTCACTGAAGGGAGTGTTTGGACATTTGTCATAAGCATCTTCAACCCCATCAAAATCACTATCAATATACTCAGCATGAGCATACGAGAAGATAAGGAGAAGTAGTAAAATTATTCTTTGAAACATCTTTTATTTTCTAATCTTCTCCATAACTGTTGCATTTATAGGAGTTGGTCTATTTCCTTGCATGATTGAAGCATCTTGCTTAAAAGGACTTGATACTTGTTTGTGATTCCTAATTTGAAAGTTTTTCATATCTCGACTATTAAGCGCCTGCATTTGAGACATATGTTCTCTTGCTGGCATCATAGTGTTTTTTGCTTGCATCTTTACTCGCATCTTTTTTATAGTAGCTAAACGCTCCTGCGTATTCATTTGTGAAACACGCATCTTAAAATTATTCATTAAGCGTACTCGTTCACTTGATGAAGCACTCTTTATTTTTGCAATCTCTGCATCAATACTCATCCGAGGCGCTTGGTCCGCTACTACCGTCGTGACAAAAAAGAGTAATATTATAAAAATTATTTTCATGATAGACTCCTCATTTTTCTTTTCTTAGTCGTATTATGACATAGAAGTGTTAGTAGAGTGTTTGTTCTTTATATAAATAATGCTAAAATCAAACAAAACTTAAAAAAGGAGCCAATATGTGTCTTCTAATATCAATGGCGCTCTTTGCAGCAGGATATAATTTTTATACCAATGAGTTTATAACACAAGCTATTATGAGCTGGTCTTTGGCTATGATTATTTTGAGTTTCTTCACCTACCGTATGATTAAAAATCGTAGATGTATATTTGGTGATAAAAGAGATTGTAATAAAGAGAGAAGATAGTTTTATGAAAGATTGCTTAGTAAATAAAGAAGAAAATTCTCAAAAAACAGTGGTAAAAAAAGAAATTATAAATTTAAATAATATATCTATTTTATTACGCTATAATTTCAGTTCAAATTAAAAAGAAAGTGGGTGATGTGATATGCCTGGTATTGTACTACGCCATGATGATAATTTTGA
>JALSUU010000046.1 GCA_027071075.1 Sulfurimonas sp.
ATTTTTATAAGATACTATTTTACGAAGGGGAGATAATGAAATATATAGTCAAGTTGATGCTTTTTTTTGGAATTATATTGTTACTCAATAACTGTGAGGGAAAGAATGATGGAGGAAATGTGCAAGATGTTATTTCGCCATATAAAGCTGATGTTACACTCACAAATGGTAGCGATGTAAATGTTAGTATAGTAGGAAAAGGAGAGGATGCATTAGTTTTAAACATCCCATCACTTGCTCCAGATATCAATGGTACTGCAATTGGTGTACAATTAGTTTATAATGATGATTTTCCAGAGATTATTATAGATAAAGATATAAATTTTTCCACTCCAGTTGAGTTGGTGTTCTCTTCAAATAATTTGATTGATGGGGAAACTACACTTGTTTACAAAGCACCTCAGGGTACATATTTTGTGCCATCTACTGTTGTAAATCATACATTACGAGCAAAATTATGGCACTTTAGTAGTTATGGATTTGATACAGTTCCCAAACAATCAGAGCAATTAAAAGAAGATATCAATAGCAGACTTACGGCTCTTGGAGAAAGCTCTCAAAATAAAAGATTTGGCGAAATTAGTCAAGATAATTTAGGTGATCTCTATGTAAAGATGCTAGCTTTTGAGGGGAGTGATGCCTTTGATGGTATGTTACACTCTTTTATTGATGCAGTTTTAAATGCATCAAACAATACATTAAATTATTATAAAAACAAAAATATCAACTACTTTAATGGAGTCTGTCCTACAGATGAAATGATGGATGCAATGCTTGAGTTGAGTGGTGTATATCTCTATAATAAAGATATTATTTATGATAATTTTAAAGATAAACTAGCAGAAGAAGATTATATACTTGTGCAGGGAATGTATGAAGGGGCATTTGCAGAAGCAGAAAAAATACTCAAAGATTCCAAAGTGAAATGGGAAACACTGAACAGACCAAAATGTGACAATACGGTGTATGACTATGTCAAGTGTACACAAAAATATATTCAAGATGTAGAGTTTGCAGAGATTATATATCTTGATGACAAACTCTATAGCGGTAATCTTGCAGAAGATATACGAAAAGAGTTACAAGATAATATAAAAAATGATGCACAAGAGGCTATAAACTCAGGAGATTGCAAATGTATGCTTCTGTATAAAGATGTTATAAATGTCTATTTTAAAGATACACTCTCTTCTACTCTTCAGGCTTTAGAAGATGCTACGAAGAGTTGTAATAACTCAGAGTGTCCTTTACTGTGGGATATCTCTTATCAGGCGATGGGTGTGTATGAGAGTTCTCCAGATATTTCTTGGAGTGGAGGGGTTAACTTTTCAGATGTATACATTGAACAAGTAGATGATGCATGGGTGAAACTTTCGCAAGCACAAAGAACAGCCTGTGAACCTTACCGCGAAAATTATAAAGGAGCTGAGATAGAGGGAAATTCTTATTTCGGTGACTTAACACCAGATGACCAAATAACTATGCAGTGGCAGTATATTAGGGTGGATGATAATAACAGAGAGTATATTGGGAGTCCGGTATGTTTAGGTGGAGGTGCAGGGTCATGTGTCAATGCAGATATCTATAAGCAACTCAATACCTTTGAAACATTTAGTATAGAAGAGAGTACGCAGGGAACAGTAAGGTTTACATTTACGCCCCATGTATATGGATTTAAATATTCTCAATGATACAATTTATAATGATTTTTATATTTTAACTCATAAAAAAGCAAAAATATTACAAAATTATGCGATAATTTCATTTCTAAACTAAAATGGAATAAATTATGATTCACAAGCACATAACAGAGCAGACAGCGATATTTTTTAGTGTAACAAAGTGGGTATTCTTGTCCTCTGTTATTGGTGTGATAATTGGCGCAACGGTTACGCTTTTTTTAAAAATACTCGAGTATAGTGAAAACTCTCGGAGTATGCTTCCTTTTGACTTTTACTACCTCCTTCCTTTTGCTCTTCTTTTAACGGTTTGGCTTGTTAAAACCTTTGCCCCTACAGCAGAGGGACATGGAACAGAAAAAGTAATCTCTGCAGTGCATAAAGATTATGGAAAGATAGATGTTTCAGTGATTCCTATAAAAACTTTAGCAACAGTTTTAACTATCTTTGCTGGTGGCTCGGTGGGAAAAGAGGGACCGGGAGCTCAGATTGGTGCGGGGGTTGCATCTTTACTCTCTACGATTTTTAAATTTAGAAAGAGTGATAGAAAAAAACTTGTTATTTGTGGAATTAGTGCTGGATTTGCCACAGTTTTTGGAACACCTATTGCAGGAGCCATCTTTGGCGTTGAGGTGCTTATTATTGGGGTGATAATGTATGATGTTTTACTCCCATCATTTATCGCTGGATTTGCCGCATTTACAACTGCACAACTTTTAGGTATTCAGTACACTTACTATGATTTACACTTTTTTCAAGATATCTCTTTAGATATCACACTTATTTTTAAGGTGGTATTTGCAGCACTCTTTTTTGGACTTGTCTCAGATATAGTCATAACAAGTGTCTCAAGAGTTGCACACTATACAAAAAAAATCCCAGTGAGTGTGTACATAAAGGCTTTTGGGGGTGGTGTAGTTATCGTGCTTTTAACACTTGCAGTTGGTGAGCAGTATATTGGCTTAGGACTTGGAACCATAGAAGAAGCACTCAATCCAAACCTAACAAGTGTTGAAAATATTCACTGGTACACATTTTTGCTCAAAACTCTTTTTACAGCCATCACTTTAGCATCAGGGGGAAGTGGAGGAGTAATCACTCCAATCTTTTACATTGGAGCAACAAGTGGACACTTTTTAGGCACAATCATCTCTCCTGAACATATCACCCTCTTTGCAGCACTTGGCTTTGTAAGTGTACTCTCTGCTACGACAAATACTCCTATTGCATCAACAATTATGGCAGTGGAACTTTTCGGTATAGATATTGCCCATTATGCAGCACTTGGAGCTGTTATAAGTTTCCTGATTTCAGGGCATAGAAGTATCTTCTCTTCCCAGATTTTAGCGATGCGAAAGTCTGAAATGCTTACTATGAAGATAGGTGAAGAGGTTGAAAATATTAACATCTCACTTGAAGAGCACGAGCTTGATAAGATAGAAAAATTTCGTAGAAGACTGAAACGAAAAGGGAAAAAGTAAGAATTTTACTACACAAAAGCTACACACTAAATCGCTATAATAGTGGTATAGATAAAGTTTTAGTGACTGAGTATAATTTGGACTTGTTCAAATTATACGAGATTTAATAGTAGGAGCTTATTATGTGTATTCCTCATGGAGCGGCTCGCTCAAAAAGTAATGGATTTGTGAAGAAGTCAAAACCACAAAAAAGTGTGAAAAGGGTGTCTCAGGAGCAGTTTGAAAAGGGTGATCCTGATTTTGTTGATGAAAGAGTAGTCCCTTATGAACCAGAGAGTAAAAAAGCTGGTTTCTTCAGCTCGATTTTTGGTCTTTAAAACCTACTTTAGGTATAATTTTCTATCATGAAAAATATAAATAGAAGAAGCTTTTTAAAAGTTGGTTTTTTATCATCAACAGTGCTTATTATGAATGGTTGTGAACTCTTTGGGATTACAACTTCACAAGAGACCATAGCTGTTTTACAAAACGATCTTTTCCCAAAAGCAGAAGAGCTAGGCATCGATACTGTCTCCTATATGAGCATCATCTCCCATCATAGTCGTATAAGTAAATCAGATAAAAAATTTATAAAAAATGGAGTTAAATGGCTTAATGAAGAGGCTGTAGAACTCTATAAAAAAAGTTATATAAACCTTCCTTCACAAGAGAGACAATCCGTTTTAAACTCTATTGTACAAACGAAGTGGGGAAGCTCATGGCTTGATACCATGATGCGATATATTTTAGAAGCAAGTTTAGGAGACCCTATCTATGGAAGTAATAAAAAAGAAGCTGGATGGAAATGGCTCTCCTTTGAGGGTGGTCAACCTCGACCAAAAAAGGCATTTTTATAATGTATGATATCTGTATAATTGGAAGTGGAGCAGGTGCCTCACCTATAGCGTATGAGTTAAGCAGTGCTGGGTATAAGGTAGTAGTGCTTGAAAAAGGTGAATACTATAAAGAGGAAGACTTTAACAAAGATGAGTTAGCGGTTAGTAGGCGAGATATGTTTACTCCACCTCTTTGGGAACAAAAACACATCATAAATGAGTACTCACAATCAGGTAAGTTTACTCGTTACGATGGAGAAGAGTCTGGCTGGAACTTTTGGAATGGCTCTTTAGTTGGTGGCTCTTCAAACCTTATGAGTGGCTATTTTCATAGAATGAAGCCAAAAGATTTTGAACTTTTAAGCTCTTATGGAGAGATAAAAGGGGCAAATGTTGTTGATTGGGCTATTACTTATGATGAGCTAGAGCCTTACTATGACAAGGTTGAAAAAGTTATTGGTGTGAGTGGAAAGGTTGTGAAGCATAAGTATCAAGAACCTCGTTCAAGTCAAGATTTCCCCTATCGAGAACTCAAAACAAATGGAGTAACAGAGTGGTTTGATGCAGCTTGTAAAGAGTTACAGTTCAGTGCTATTCCAACACCTCGTGCTGTTTTAAGTCAAAATGCTTTAGGGAGAAATGCTTGTTACTACTCTAACTTTTGTGGGAGCTACGGCTGTGCAAGTGGAGCCAAAGGGAGTGCAAGAGCTGCACTTTTACAAAAGTGTAAAGCTGAAATAATTACCGATGCCTTTGTCTATAGACTCGATAGCAAAGAGGGAAAAGTTACTAAGGCGAAATACTACACTAAACATGGTATCTCACACACTGTAAATGCTAAAATATTTGTTTTAGCAGCCCAAGCTATAGAGACTTCAAGACTATTACTTAACTCCAAAAATAAGGAGTTCCCAAATGGTATGGCAAACTCAAGCGGAGAAGTTGGAAAGAACTTAATATTTTCAGCAGGTGGAAGTGGAAGTGGACGCTTTATCTTTGAAAATCTTACAAAAGAGCAACAACAAGAGCTTATGCAAGTGGGTGTTTTTTTTAACCGAAGTCTGCAAGATTGGTATGACTACAATGATGGCTGTCATATTTACAAGGGTGGAACAATCGACTTTCTTTTTGAACATCAAAACATTGTCTCTCGTGCATCAAGAGAGATGTATGATGCAGAGGGAAATTTACTGTGGGGTGAGAAATTAGCGGATAGAATCCAAAAGAGACTTACAACTTCAAGAGTACTTACTTTTGAAGTCTTTAATGACTGGTTGCCAACTGATAACTGTAGTGTCAGTGTTGATGCAGAAGTAGAAGATAAGTATGGTGTTCCAGTAGGAGTGATAAACTTAAACTCACATCCTCATGACCTCGAAGTAGGGGAACATTTAGCCCAAAAAGCAGTGGAAGTTTTAGAGAAAATGGGTGCCGTTGAGATAGAATACTCCATCTCTGCATCACCTCCACCCAACCTTGTAGCTGGAGGGTGCCGTTTTGGAAATGATGCAAGAACTTCGGTGCTTAACAGAGAGTGTCGAGCACACGATTTAGAAAACTTGTATGTGAGTGATGCATCCTTTATGCCAACAGGAGGAAGTGTTCCTTACACATGGACTATCTATGCAAACTCTTTTCGGATTGCTGATGTTATAAGAAAAGCATTACGAGTATAATTTATCACACTATTGTAATTATCTAACTGTTTACTTTAAAAAGATAAGTAAATTTATAAATATTCAGCATATCTTTAAAGTAATAGGACTATCATCTATTAAGGTATTAACAAAAGGAGTTTATTATGTTTTTGAGAATTTTTATACTTTTTAGTCTTATTCTTTTATTTTCAACAGATCTATTAGCTGCCATTAGTTATAAGCACATGGGTAGTTTTAAAGCTGGTGAGAGTATAACAGGGCTGAGAAGTGAACAGTATGGCAGTAGTGGTTTAGAGTATGATTTTGTTGTGCAACAGTATGGGATTGTAGAGTTTAAACCTCAAAAATATACACATCATTTGGCACAATATAAAATAAGAGATTTTGAAAATAAATCTTCGGGCTATTTTTATGTGGGTGCTGCTGAAGGAATAACAGCAAACGGTAGTAATAGCTATCCTGATGGATGGAAGATTGCTATGATGCCTGGAACATATAAAGTTATAGTATTTACTGATTATTACAAAGATAATCCTGAACCCTATTTTAATATGGATACTACCTTTACCCCATCATCAAACCAATCTCCAAAAACAGGAACTGGATTTAATTGGTTTGATGGGAATGGTAAGTATATCTATTCCCCTTCATCAATATTACTTAATACTAGTTATTCTGACAATATAGGATTTTATAGAGGGCATTCGGAAAAGCTACCAGCTTCTAGCTCTGCATATACTGTTCATAATACTATAGATGTTTTTTCTTTTTCTTTGTCTGCTGAGTCTGATGTTGTCAGAAGTATCCAACTAAATAACAATGGTATGAATGTAGAACACTTTCTTTATGCCTATATTAAAAACAGTGATATGAAAAATGTATGTCATGATTTTTATACAGTCGCACATGATGCTAGTACTCCAACAAGTACTAAAACTTCTTCCTCTTGTAGATTGGCAGCAGGAGATTATTTTTTAGAAATAAGAGGAAGCGATGCTTATGACTATAATTTTCAGCTTCAAAGTACCCCTGTGAATGCAACACCAAGCTGTGAGCCGTTTTATTTAGAAAAAGACAAACAAACAACAAACCTAAATATAGGAGATGTTCGTTACTTCAATATGACAGTGTGTGGTGATGTAGAGATTACAAGTAGTGATGATAGTATAGCTACTGCTACAGAGTCTAAAACTGAATTTATTACTGAAGTAGAAGTAAAAGCAATCGCTAATGGTACAGCAACTATCACAGTTTCAGATAAAAACAGTGTAGGTACACTTAAGATAACAGTAGGAGATGCAACGCCAACAAATCCAATAACAACTTCTGATACCAAAGAGGTTATAGGTAATATCACTTTCTTAGAGTATGAACCGGATGGCTATTTCACATGGAGTGATGCAGATACTTTTTGTAAAGAGAGAGGATATAGACTCCCAAGTATGGATGAGCTTATCTATGTTTGGAATAACAATGGTGGAAAAATCTCTCCAAAAGGGTTTGAGAAAGATACATTTTATTGGTCTAGTGAGGTACTTACACCAGGAACAAACTACTTCCAAGGGTGTGCGATGGATTATGACTGTTCTAAAGCTGATAGCTGGGAGAGTAGCAGTAATGGACACCCTAAATGTGTAGTAAGTGTAGACAGTTCTGTAAAACCAGATGAACCAACAACTCCTGATACACTTTTGAGTGTTCCTAAAGCGAATTATGATGATTTTCAAACAATGGATTGTGGAATATATACGAGTACGCAAGAGGGACTCAAAGTAAATGGAACCTCTTATCGCTATGGAAATATTTTAGCGACTAAAAAACTCTATGATGTAAGAGATTCTGTTACATATATGAAATGGAAAGCAAACAGTACAAGCTACTCGCAATTTGCACCTCAAATAGTCGGTATTGCTGGTTCTACTATGACAACAAACCATAGTTATGGTGGTAGCACAAAAATAGAGAGTGATACTTGGTACTATACTACCATTACCGTGAGTGGCGATAAAGCAACAATAGTGACTACAAAAAATAGTTACAATGATGCAGATGTTGTGCGTAAAGATGAAGCTACTATTCCTGAGTATAGAGTACCTTTTATAAAAAATGGAGTGCAACTTGGTTTTGTTATGGGTGATACATATGCATCGACAAATGCTTACTTCGTACTCTCTGAGTTTGATACGACTGCTAAAGCAGTACTATTTGCTTACAATAAACAAGTAGACTTGAATCAAGCTCTTACAGATATATTTAGTGATATACAAGGTAGTTGGACTCTCTCAGATAATAGACTCTCAATCACAAATGCGAATCTAAATGATGCAGTAACTTTAGGTGTCTCAAATGCCTTAGTGATGAACTTTACAGTAGCTTCAAATCAAACACAGTCAAACTTCGCAGCTGTAGCTATAGATAAAGATGAAAATATCATCTCTGTTGTTACTGTTGATCCTTCAGCATCAACTTGTGAAAAAGAGTACTCCCTTCCGCTTTCAAATGCAGTAAAAGTAAAATTTTTATTTGATAAAAATTATGCAATGGAACATTCTGAATCAACATCTAAGGATGTGGTTATTCAAAATATAAAACTCTTTGCAAATACTCCTTTAGTAACTATAGAAAGTTTTAAAGAAGAGAGTGATGGAAATAATCAAAAAGTAGATGTTACAATGGATGATAAAACTGTCGTTACAATCAATACTCCACCAAATAGTGAAGTAAATGAGAATCAAGATAAAGGGATTACTGTTACTCACACTGTAAATGAAGACTTTGGTGTAAAAACTACACTTAATAAAAATGGCTCACTTCTTGAAGAGATTAACTCTAAATTAGACACCCTACTTAAAAAAACAGAAATCATTATAGATCTTCTTACAAAAAGTACAGAGATGCATAGTGATGGAAGCACTGCAGTTGTAAGTGAACTGAATGGATTTATCTTAAATCTTTTTACTGATAAAATAGCAAAAGTAACTCCAAACTATAGTTTTAATGGTAAAAATGTTCTTATGCCAACCTTTAATAGTGGATCAAAAATACATGTAAAACAAGAGTCTGGTAATATACTTATAGAAGTAAAAACAACACTCTCTACAAAATTAACATTTTAAGAATAGGAGCAAATAATGAAAAATTTACTTATAAATGCAATCTTATCAGTAACACTTATGATTACTTTAGGAGCTTGTTCAAGTAGTGAAACAACAAATACTACTCCAACTACTACAGATGTAGTGCTGACTTCAGGAGACAGTCTCTCATGTAGTGATGCAACTTCATTCTCAATCACTCCCTCAGAGGGGAATGAACCTGAGATTACGGTTACTAAGAATGCTACTACTGGAGTTACTACTATCTCTTATGACTCTTCTAGTGGGAGTGCCACTGTTGTTGGATGTTCTAAAGTCTAAGTGAGCCTGTTTTGGCTTATGAGACTTTTTTTATTTTGTGATTTTAATAGTTACGCTTCTGTTGTTATAGTTGTCATTTAAAATCTCTATTTTATAGTTTGTAAATGTTCCATTATAAAGTTGAGTAGCTGTTGTGTCTATAGTATCTCCCTCTGTATAAACATCAGCAAAACTTCCATCTATAAACTCTGTAGAGGTCATCAGGATATTTGTCTCTTTTTCTACTATGGCAAGGTTGTAGTGATGCATAGCTGTCTGTGTTCCATCTTCGGTGTTAGAGTGTAGGAAATAACCATCGCTATCTTTTGCATCATCAACATGGTACAGAAGTGTAAAGAGTCTGTTGTTGAAACCTCCATCGAGTGTTGCAAAGGCTATATCTGAGTCTACTTTTTGGGTATCACGGCACTCAAGTAAAAAGTACTCATTTTTTTTGGAAGTTTTGAGTTTTATGCTCTCTTGTGAACTACACTTTATCGTGAGTGTTTGCGAAGAGTCAACTGTTGTCATGTTACTTAAAAAATTAGCTTCTTTTTTATTAAAAGCACTAAATTCAGTAGGTGTTTGACCAGCAAATTCATTTGGTTCTTGTCCCCAACTTCCTCCACTCATGATATCATACCAGCCAAGACCAGAGCCACCTCCATCATCATAAAAGTCAAAAAGATTTAGGAGAGAGTGTCCGAGTTCATGTGCGATAATACCGATAGTGGCAAGGTGGCTACCATGCTTCGCTCCAAAGAGAGCATAAGCACCTGAAGTCTTAAAATCACCATTATATTTTAAAACTTCAATACCTTGAATTTTTGGAGCCGAGTTATTATCGAATGACCAAGAGTGTGCCCAAACAGAGTGCGCTGGATTATCTCCATGTGACTCCTCTCCACCTGCAACAATGAAGATGATTTGCAGTTCATTTTTTCCTATCTCTTTATCATGATTTGTATCAAGCGCAGCAAAGTCTACATTATTTATAACATTTTTGTCTGTAATAGCTTTTTTGATGTATGTATCTCGAAACTCTTCATCATTACCGCTACCTGGGTGAGGCTCGTTCATATTTACTGTGATAACACCATCGTTTTGAGTTGCATAACTCTCTTTTACAGGGTAGAGATCTACTTCTCCATCCGTTACCATTTCATACCAAGCAGATACAGATTTTTGTGATTTATTAAAGATTTTGTTATGCCAAGTAAGTGCATCAGTTTGCGCATAGTCACTCCAGTTCATCAAAATAACTAAAACAGGAACTCTCTTTTCTTGAATATCTAAGAGAAAAATTTTCAACTCTTGAGAACTACTATTGAATCCATCTGAGACTAAAAGTGTAAGTGTATAAGAACTTTGCTCTTCAAAGTCTGCAGGTTTTTTAAAGCTGAGTCTACCACTTTGGGCATCTATGTTAAAGAAATCTTTATCTTTTCCTGCAATTGCATAGTAAAGTGTTGATGCATCACTAGCATTTACATCAAGTACAAAGGTTTGGTTTTCATTGATTATGACTTGACTCTCTGTGTTGATGAGAGGTGGGTTTTCATCTACATCTAAAATATTGATAGTCAAAGTTTTATAACTTATGTTTGCACCATCACTTACTTTTATTTTTATACTATACTTATTTTTTGTCTCATAGTCAGGTGGAGATTTAAAGGAGAGTTTTCCAGTAATAGCATCAAGAGTAAATAGTGCTTGTTTTTCATCTATATCATCAAAACTAAAGGTAACACTACTCTTGTCTAAAACTTTTAGTATTACAATCTCTTTAACATTTTCATTGACTTCAAGTATGCTATTTGTCAATATAGTTGGTGGAATATAGTCAACATCAAGTTTTTCAACTTGTAAATTATTTTGAATTTTTTCATAGTGACTGTACGCAGAGACACTAGAAACAATAGGCATCCCTAAAGTTTTTGTGATAAGTGCATCAAAGTCTGCATCGATAAAGGAGATATTTGCATCTTTGAGTTTGTTTGCAAGGGACAAATCTATTTTAATACCATTACTTGGGTCTTTATCGATGTCAAGTGTTTGAAGAAGTTGCATCAAATTGAGTGCAGCAACTGCATCCTCTTTAAAAAGCGTAATAGGTGTAATCTTCTCTTGAATAGGCACCTCCCCAAGGTAGAGAAAATCACCTATACTAAAGGAGATGTTTGCATCTTCTAAGCAGGTGAACTCTCCATCTTTATTTGTTCGCTTGGATTCACCAGTAGAACAGGTGTAGTTGAGATCTTCAACATAAGAGTCTATAAATTGACCTGTTGTAGAAGTTTCCTCTGAACTATTGGGAGAGCAGGCAGTAAAAAGATCAATAATCAGAAGTAGTGTAATCGAGTAAAATAATTTAAACATCATAAACTATTATAACCAAAGAAAATAACACTCTTGCTCCGTTTTTAAAATTTTCCAAACCAAAATCCAAGGTTTACTGAGTAACTATTGAGATCTCTTGAAGTGAAGTATTGGCTGGGGTGTACATATCTAAAGCCACTGCTGAGTTCGAGTTTTACAAATCTATTGACATCATATAAGAGACCAACTTCTCCTTCGCTTACAAATCCAAAATCAACTTCACTTAATTTTATGGGATGCTCCTTCTCCTCTAAATCTTGTCGATATAAAAAAGTCATGGCCGTACCTACGAGGAGCTGTGTATTAATATGAAAATTTTTACTTGGAGTGAAGAGACGACCGAGCATAAGACCAACATAACTAAAGTTGTACTTTTCATTTGCAATTGTATTGTTGAGGTAGTCGTTGTTGTTTGCTATTGAGTATCCTGCCGCTCCAATGTAATACCCATTGTCATATAAAAAAGCACCTTTTGCACCGAGCATAAAGTTAGTATGTCTATAAATTTCTGTCATTTTTATAACAGGACCACCAAAACCATGAGGAGAAGTATGGCAGGGTGGCTCAAGTTCGCAAGTTTTGTTATCTGCAAACGAGAGTGTTGCAAATAGTATAAGTATTAAGAGGTAAATTTGTTTCATAGCTACATTGTATAGTGCTTCCTCTTAAATATGACTGAGCATAAGAGGCTTAATAAAGAATAAATTTACTTTAAAAACTACTTTAATTGACTTTAAAAATAAAAAGTAGTAAAATATAGACATATAAAAAAAAGGATTCGATATGAAAAATCTAAAAAACAAATCAATGGTGTTAAGTGTAGCTTTAGCAGCAGTACTCTCTTTTGGTATGACAGGTTGTGGAAGTAATGATGTGGCTGATGCATTAACAAATGGTGCGGCATCAGATATAGTAAATGGTAATGGTGGGACAGTTGCTGATTTAACTAGTTTTGGTTATATTGTTATCTTTAACAATGTTTCACAAGAAGAGATAGATATGCAACTCGCAGGAACTGAGAATCTGAAGGATTTTAAATCTAGCGTGCTTGATAGTTCTGCTTCATGTTCTGATTATGGTTTTTCAGCATCTGATAAAGATAGTAGTTCTAGTTATACGGATGGAGATGAACAATATATTTCATATATTAAATATAATCCAGTGAGAGGATGTGAAGAAAATGATTTTAATAGCAATAGTTATTATAGCGGATCAAAAACTTTAGTAATCTCATATAATATGTAGTAAAATTATCCCTTTTTGGGATGATTTTACTCTATTTGCATACTTTAAAAATTAAGTTTCATACACTTTTTTCTCTTTTTATAAACTCTACTGATTCAAAACTTACAGAAATAAATCAACTAAACTTCTTAACTCAAAAGCAGTATCTCTATCTTATAATTAGCACTACAACACTAGAGAAAATGGAGAGATGATGATAGTATCAATTGTATTTGCTGCGGGCTGTTTTTGGGGTGTTGAAAAATATTTTGACCATTTTAATGGTGTCATCAAAGCGGAGTCAGGGTATGCAGGTGGAAACTATGCAAACCCTACTTATAAAGATGTACTAAAATATAGAAAACTTAAAAGTAGCGATGCGAAAAAGAACTATGCAGAAGCGGTAAAAGTCACTTTTGACAATGAAAAAGTGAAAGCTAAAACACTGATAAAATCTTTTTGGGAACTCCATGACCCTACAGAGATAAACCGACAA
>JALSUU010000047.1 GCA_027071075.1 Sulfurimonas sp.
CAGAGAACAGATATGCTTGATGGTCTTGAGTATTATAACTGTGATGTACATCCTGCCGCTTTTGCAATGGGTAACAATGTGAGAAAAGAGTATCTAGGAATCATTAAAAACTAATGGCTTATGAGTACGCTATCGCTTTAACTGGGAGTATTGCTACAGGTAAGAGTACAGTCGCATCACTTTTAGCGCTCAATGGTATGCGTATCATTGATGCAGATACTATAAGTCATGAGATACTTGATAGTTCTGCTTCATGGGTTGAAGAGACTTTTGGTGCAGAGTATTTGAGACTGGGAAAAGTAGATAGAAATAAGTTAGGGAGTATGATATTCTCAAATGCTAATGCAAAAAAAACTTTAGAAGAATTTTTACATCCAAAGATTCGTGCAGAAATTTTGAAACGCAGTGAGAAACAAGATAGACTCAAGTTTCCTTATCTTATAGATATTCCTCTCTTCTTTGAAAACAACTCTTATGATATAGAAGATAGTGTTGTAGTCTTTACCCCATCTGACATCCAACTTGAGCGTTTTATGAAAAGAAATGGCTACTCAAAAGAGGAGTCTTTAAAACGAATAGCTATGCAGTTTCCTATAGAAGAGAAAAAAGAGCGTGCAACTTGGGTGATAGATAACTCAAAAAACCTGAAACATTTACAACAAGAGTGTGAAGATTTTGTAGCGATAATAAAAAAGAAATATTTAAAATAGGAAAGAGAAATGCAGTTAGCAAAGTATAGTGCAAATGGAAATGATTTTGTTATATTCTCAAGTGAAAAAAAAGAGGATAGAACAGAGTTAGCGAAAATCTTATGTCACCGACAAGATGGTGTAGGTGCAGATGGGTTGATTGTAGTACTGCCTCATGAAAAGTATGATTTTGAGTGGGAGTTTTACAATGCTGATGGAAGCCATGCTGATATGTGTGGGAATGGCTCTCGTGCATGTGCACATTTTGCATTTAACAATGGATTTGCACAAGAGGAGATGTCTTTTTTAACAGGTGCTGGAGTTATTAATGCACGAGTGAGAGAGAACAGTGAAAACTCAGGTATGGTTTTAAGTGAACTTACGCCTCCTGAGATTCTTGATAGAGAGATAGAGTACAATGGTGCATCTTGGTGGCTTATAAATACAGGTGTCCCTCACTTAGTTTGTATCAAAGAAAGTGTTGATGTTTTTGATATAGATGAAGCAAGAGAACTTCGTTATAAGTACAATGCAAATGTAAACATCTGTGCGATAGATGGTGAAAACCTGCGTGTAAGAACTTACGAGCGTGGTGTTGAGGATGAGACTTTAGCTTGTGGAACAGGAATGGCAGCTTGTTTTTATAGAAGTTTGCAAGAGGGAAAGGTAAAGAAAAATATAGAAGTTTATCCAATAAGTGGTGAGACATTGTATCTTGGTATGAATGAGCGAACTATTACTTTTGAGGGTCGGGTAAAGAGAACTTTTGTAACTGAGTGGGATGAGTAAAAAGAGGTTGGTTAGACCTCTTTTTTATTGATTACAGCAGTTTGGTTAAAAAGCCGAGAATCAAGAGTAAAATAACTAACTTTAACAAAGAGTACTCCTTTGTTTTACACTCCCACCCAACACTGCCCACATTTCACTAAAATTTTAGCAAAAAAAAAGCCCTATCTTCAAAAGAAGATAGGGCTTACAGTGTAGTGAGTAACCAGCTCACAAGTTTGTTATTTTACTTTGACTGAAAGTATAACAAAAAAAAGTTAAAACTCCAAATTAGAGTCCAGCTGCTTCGACTATTTTTGCTTGGTTATCCGCTATAAGTGGTTCGATAACTTCATCAAGAAGTCCGCCATTCATAATTTCGTTTAAGCGGTAGAGTGTAAGATTGATTCTGTGATCACTCATACGGTTTTGTGGATAGTTATAAGTACGAATACGACCACTTCTATCTCCTGTTCCTACTTGTGCAGCTCTCTCTGCTGCATTTTCAGACTGTTGTGCTTGCATCTCAAGGTCAAAAAGTCTTGCTTTGAGAACCTTCATTGCTTTTTCACGGTTTTTATGTTGTGATTTTTGATCTTGATTGGTTACTACCAAACCAGATGGTAAGTGTGTTATTCTTACAGCAGAGTCAGTTGTATTTACAGACTGACCACCACATCCAGAAGAGCGCATAACATCTATTTTAAGATCTTTATCTTCAATCGTTACTTCAACATCATCAACCTCAGGCATTACTGCTACTGTGATTGCTGAGGTATGTACACGACCTTGAGACTCTGTTGATGGAACGCGTTGTACACGGTGTGTTCCACCCTCATATTTCAACCGACTATAAACCTGTTCACCTTTAATAAGGGCAGTTACCTCTTTGTATCCACCTGCATCAGATGGAGATGTAGAGATAAGTTCTATTTTCCAACCTCTTAAATCTGCATAACGGGTGTATGCATCAAAAAGATCGCCAACGAAAATAGCTGCCTCATCACCACCCGCACCAGCACGAAGTTCCACGATAATATTTCTATCATCATTTGGATCTTTTGGAAGTAGGAGTAGTTTTATATCCTCTTCTAGTAGTGGTTTTTGTGGTTCCAACTCTTTGAGTTCTTCTTTTGCCATATCACCCATTTCAGAATCACTAAGCATCTCTTTTGTATCGGCTATATCTGCGATTAAAGTTTGATACTCTTTAGCTTTTTCTACTATTGGTAAAAGGTTTGATTGTTCTCTTGAGAGGTCTGTCATTCTTTTAATGTCAGAAGTGATATCAGGTGAGCTTAGTAAATCACTAAGTTCATTATAGCGGTTGATAAACGGTGTAAGTTTATCTGCTAACATTATATTGCCTTCTTTAGGGGGTTGTAGGGATTTTTAATCCCTGCCTTAATGACGAAGCTATGCTTTGACATTAAGTGTAAAACTATATAGCGTTTACAGATTTATGTAGACGACTAACTTTTCTTGCAGCAGTCTCTTTTTTAAGAATACCTTTGCTTACAAATTTGTGAATTTGTTGGTTTGCAACTTTAAGTGCTGAAGTTGCTTCTTCTTTGTTACCAGCTTCTACTGCTGTGTTTACTGCTTTAACGATGTTCTTAAGACGAGTTCTATAAAAACGGTTACGCTCTGTACGAACGATAGTCTGACGAATTCTCTTAATTGATGACTTGTGATTTGCCATTTAATGTCCTTTTTTGGAATTTAAGTGCGCAATAATACCTTAAAAATAATTAAAATTAAGTTAAGTGGTGGTAAAATTCTCTAAGAACTTTTCCAAATGCACCAAAAAGAGAGCAAATCCTCGCTTCGCTCTGAGTCTCTTTGTGATACATCTGGAAAAGTTTGGCAATTTGTGTGAAAAAAAGGGAAGGCTAAGATGAAATTATTCGGAACAGATGGTGTAAGAGGAGAAGCAGGGAGTTTTTTAAGTGCAGAAGTAGCGATGAAGGTGGCTATGGCTGCAGGGATTTACTTGAAGTCTCGCGCTGTTACAAACAAAATCCTAGTAGGAAAAGATACCCGTAGAAGTGGTTATATGATAGAAAATGCAATTGTTTGTGGTTTAACAGCTGTTGGGTATGATGTTATTGAAGTTGGTCCAATGCCTACACCAGCTATTGCTTACATTACTGAAAATATGCGCTGTGATGCAGGGATAATGATTAGTGCATCGCATAACTCTTTTGAAGATAATGGAATTAAGCTTTTTGATGGAAGAGGAGATAAATTTTCTACAGATGTTGAAAAAGAGATAGAGAGTATCTACTTTGATGAGGAAATATTACAAGAGGCGCAAGTAACAGCAAAAGCAATAGGCAAAGCAAAAAGAATTGATGATGTAATCGGTCGCTATATTGTACAGTTAAAAAATTCATTTCCTGTGCATATGTCACTTCAAGGTATGCGTATCGTTTTAGATACCGCAAATGGTGCTGCGTATAAGGTTGGTCCTACTGTTTTAGAAGAGTTGGGTGCGGAGGTAATAGTTTTACATCACGAGCCTGATGGTTTTAATATTAACGAAGGATGCGGAGCACTGCATCCAAAAGATGTAAGTGATGCAGTTATAAGATATAGAGCTGATTTAGGTATAGCACTTGATGGTGATGCAGATAGACTTGTAGTGATTGATGAAAAAGGGGAGGTTGTTGATGGAGATCAGCTCCTTGGTGCCTTAGGGGTACACTTGCACTCTCAAAAACTTTTAAAAGGTGATGGTATTGTTACAACTGTTATGAGTAATCAAGGACTTGAAGATTATCTAGGAGAGCACTCTTTAAAATTGTGGCGTTCAGATGTTGGGGATAAGCATGTTTTATCTATTATGAAAAAAGAGGGTATAAACTTTGGGGGCGAGCAGAGTGGGCATATTATACTGAGTGACTATGCAAAAACGGGTGATGGACTTGTGAGTGCTTTACAAATACTTGCCTTGCTTATAGAGAAGAGGAAAAAAGCTTCTTCGGTTTTACGACCTTTTTCACTCTACCCACAAAAACTTGTAAATATTAATGTAAAAGTAAAAAAACCATTACATGATATAAAAGGCTTAAAAGAGAAATTAAGTGAACTGGATGCTTTAAATATTAGACATCTAGTGCGTTACTCTGGCACAGAGAATAAACTGCGTGTTCTTTTAGAAGCAAAAGATAATAAATTGATGAATAAAGAGATGGACTCTTTAATAGAATTTTTCAAAAAGGCTCTTAATGGATAATAAACTTCTAAGAATAAGTGCTATATTATTTTTTAGCTTACTTGGTGTTTTCATTATAGATCAAAATATTAAAGGACTTTTTATAGATGGTTTTCGCTATTATAGTGACTATTTTGATTTGATTTTAGTCTATAACAAGGGTGTGGCATTTTCGATGTTTTCATTTTTGCAAGAGTATCTGAAATATCTACAATTAGCGATAGTTTCTGGGGTACTAATCTACATACTTTATCTTAAAAAACTTTGCTACGCGCTTCCTTCAGGTATTTTACTTGGTGGGGCATTCTCAAATATATATGATAGATTTATTCATGAGGGTGTTGTAGATATGGTCTATTGGCATGCTTGGCCTTACCCTATCTTTGGGGAAGTTGGTTTTGCTGTTTTTAACTTTGCAGATGTGATGATAGATGTGGCTGTTGTGTGGTTTTTAATATTAAACTATAAACCACATTTATGTAAAAGCTAATTAAAAGCAGTTTTTTGCTAATATTAGCCAAAAGAATAGTAAAATAAATATAAAACAAAGGAAATTGATGGAAATCAAATCAAACAAAATCGATAATGCAAATGCGGAAATTACAGCTACAATCTCTATGGATGAGGTAAATGCTAATATTGAAAAAATAGCAAAACAGTTAAGCAAAACAGCAAATGTTCAAGGTTTTCGTAAGGGTAAAGTTCCTGTTGCAATAGTGAAAAAGCAGTATGGGCAAAAGCTTGTTGAAGATGCAGAAGCAGAAGCACTTCGTGGCGTTTTAGCTAAAGGTCTTGAAGAGTTAAATATCTCTAATGAGTCTTTAATCGGTGAACCAAATATCTCTAAGTTTGATAAGAGTGCTGATAAAATAGAAGTTGCAGTAAAAGTTGCTATGCGTCCTGAGATTGACCTCTCTTCAGTAGAGTCAAGTGTTCCTGATTTCTCTAAACCAGAAATTAGTGAAGATGATGTAAATGAAAGAATTAAAACACTTGCTGAGTCTCAAGCTCCTTTAGTAGATATCAAACGAAATCGTAAAATGGTGGAGGGAGATACTGCTGTTATCGACTTTGAGGGTTTTATTGATGGTGAGCCTTTTGATGGTGGTAAAGCAGAAGGTCATGCACTGACTTTAGGTTCAAACCAGTTTATTCCAGGCTTTGAAGACCAACTCATCGGTGTGAAGCGTGATGAAGAGGTAACTATCAATGTAACTTTTCCTGAAAACTATAGTGGAGATTTAGCTGGCAAAGATGCAGAGTTTAAAGTAAAAGTAAATCAAGTTCAAGTAAAAGAAGAAGTTGAAATTAACGATGAGTTAGCTGCAAAAATGCTTCCAGGTGAAGAGAATGCTACTTTAGATGAGTTGAAAAAGCAAGTAAAAACACAACTTGAAAATGAGGCTCTTGGTAAACTTTACAATGAAGACTTAAAACCAAAACTTCTTGAGACTTTAGTAGACTCTTTAGCTTTTGACCTACCAGAGTTTGTAGTAGAGCAAGAGATAGATATGGCACTTAACAAAAAAGCTTCCGATATGAGTGAAGATGAGATTAAGGAGCTTCGTGAAAATGCAGAGAAGCTAAATGAACTTCGTGAAACTTTCCGTGATGAAGCAGCAAGAAGTGTAAAAGCTACTTTTATCATCGACTCTTTAGCACAAGAAAAAGGTGTTCAGATTCAAGAAAATGAAGTAATGCAAACTATCTATTTTGAAGCTATGCAAATGGGTCAAGATCCACAAAAAGCATATGATCACTATAAAGATGCAGGATACCTTCCAGCTATTCAAATGTCTATGGTAGAAGATAAAGTTTTATCAGCGCTTCTTAACGAAAAGATTGCATAAGTTATGAGTTACATTCCTTATGTTGTAGAGAAGACAGGGCGTGGTGAACGCTCTTATGATATCTACTCTCGTCTTTTAAAAGATAGAATTGTAATGCTGAGTGGCGAAGTAAATGATCAAGTTGCTTCTACTATCGTTGCACAGTTTTTGTTTCTTGAAGCAGAAGATCCGGAGAAGGATATCTATTTTTATATCAACTCTCCAGGTGGTGTTGTAACTGCGGGTATGGCTATATTTGATACTATGAATTATATTCGTCCTGCAGTAGCTACTATCTGTATTGGACAAGCTGCATCAATGGGAGCATTTTTGCTCTCATCTGGTGAAAAAGGGAAGCGTTATGCACTTCCTCATGCTCGTATTATGATTCATCAACCTTTAGGTGGTGCGCAAGGTCAAGCAACAGATATTCAGATTCAGGCAGAAGAGATTCTTCGTATGAAAAAAGAGTTAAATGCTATCTTGGCTAAAAATACAGGTCAGAGTGTAAAGCAAGTAGAAAAAGACACAGATCGTGACAACTTTATGAGTGCTGCAGAGGCACAAAAGTATGGAATGATTGATGAAGTTTTAATAAAAAACGATACAGAGTAAAAAAAGGAAATTGGTATGGCAGGTTCATTAAGAAGTAGAAGTCGTAGAAACATAGATGAAACTGTAGAGGATGTACATTCAGGTGTCTCTCCTATACAGGCTTTGGGTGTTGACAATACTTCAAGTGATATAGAGATATATGCAAAAGAAGTACTTCATGCACTTGTAGCAGATAACCTCCCTCCCACGCCAAATAACTTCTCTCTCTATTTTGACAGACTTTTAGAAGATAAAAGTGAGACACTCCGTAAACAGATTCACTCTATGCTTGAGCTAGAAGAGAGTAACGATGCGGAAAATACTATTTTACTTGAGCAAAGTTTGAAACAAGGGTTTGGTTCAATTAAAAGTATTTTGGGTGTTACAGCAAATCTTTATAAAAATATGTCTCTTATGACAAAAATCTTAGATAAGCGTAAGCGTGAACTTGCAGATAATCCTGAAATTAAAGAGGCTATGGGTGTACTTGGATCATTAGAAGGCGATGTAAGTAAGCTTAATAGTATCCTAAAAACGCAAAGCTCTCAGATGAAAACTATCTATGATGACACTGCAAAGATTGTTAAAAATGTAGAAAATGAGACAATTTTTGATAATAAATTTGGTGTTTATAATAGACGCTATCTTTTAACGAAGATAGAAAAAGAGATAGGTCTCATTAAAGAGTTTAATCATAGTAGTTCTTTAATTATGATTCAGTTAAATAGAGATCTCAAAGCAACTGTGAAAAATGAAAAAGCAGTAGTTTTAATGACGAGAACTATTGCTAGACTTCTTTTAAAAACATCTCGTCGTAGTGATATTGTTGCGCATTATGGAAATGGTATATTTGCCATGCTTTTAAAGCATACAGATGTTGAGAGTGCGAAAAAAGCGAGTGAAAGATTGATCGAACTTGTTTCAAATTCAAACTTCTTTTTAGCAGACCGTGAGATAGAATTACGGATATCAATAGGTGTTACTGATGTGGATGCATTCCACTCGGTAGAAGAGATAGTAGTCAGTGCTATGGATGGTATTGAAACAGCATATAAAGATAAGAATAGAGACTTCGCAGTATCATTAAGGTCATCAAAATAGCAATGAAGTTAAGTATAGTAGAATACCCAGATAAACGCCTTCGTTTAAAATCAAAAGAAGTGAAAAACTTTGATAAGAAACTGCATGAGCTTCTTGATAGTATGTACCCAATGATGATAGATACTAATGGAATAGGACTTGCATCAATTCAAGTAAATCACCCTATAAAAGCGCTGATTTTAAATATTCCCGATGAAGATGGAGAGCAACCTCGTGAAAATCTGTTGGAGATTATAAATCCGGTAGTGAGCCACTGTGAGGGTGAAACTGTTTATCAAGAGGGGTGTTTAAGTGTTCCTAAGTTTTATGAAGATATCACAAGGTATGAGACACTTACTCTGAACTATCAAGATAGAGAGGGTAATACAAAAACTCTTGAAGCGGATGGGCTTTTAAGTATAGCGATTCAACATGAAATGGACCACTTAGAGGGTATACTTTTCATAGATAAACTCTCCTATGCTAGAAGAAAAAAGTTTGAAAAAGAGTATAAACGCATGCTTAAAGAGAGAAAAAGTTCTTAAAGTATGTCAATTTGACATATAAATTACTTTTTTTATAAATATGGTTATCATTGTCTAATCTATAAAGAGGTTAGTAAAATGAAATCAGTAAATTGTGCTACTTATGAAGGTCTTGATGCAAAGGTTGTAAATGTTGAGTTTACTCTCACAAAAGGACTTCCCTCTTTTAGTATAGTTGGCATGGCTTCAACCGCGATAACCGAATCAAAAGAGCGAGTAAAATCGGCTCTTCTTAGTAATGAGTTTTCCTTTCCTCCAAAACGAATCACCTTCTCTCTAGCTCCAAGTGAACTCTCAAAATCAGGTTCTCAGTTTGACCTAAGTATGGCTCTTTTAATTCTTTTAGAGGATAGTGATGCTGACCTGAACGAGTGGTTCGTCTTTGGTGAGTTAGGACTTGATGGAGTGGTAAAAGAGAACATTCAACTCTATCCACTTATTCTCTCTCTTGCAAACCAATCCCTCTTATCTAAAGCGATTGTGCCTTACGAAGCGCTCGATAAACTCTCTAAAATTCCTAATGTAGAATTTTATGGAGTGAAAAATTTGAACGAAGCCGTAGAGTTACTGAAAAATCAAGAGACTATAGAACCTAATATCATTAAAAGTGAAATAGAGTATCCCTCCTATAAATATCAATCTAAGCAATATTTTTATATGAAAGAGTATGATGAGGATTTTATAGATGTAAAGGGTCAAGATATAGCAAAAAGGGCGGCACTTATTGCAGCTGCTGGATTTCATAACATTATATTTGAAGGGAGTCCCGGGTGTGGTAAGAGTATGATTGCATCACGACTGCGATTTATACTGCCTCCAATGGATGAGAGTGAGATTTTAGATGTAGCAAAATTACAAGTCTTAGAGGGCGTGAATCCTGAGTTTAAACCCAGACGAGCGATGCAGTCCGTGCATCATACATCAACATCTGCAAGTGTCTTCGGTGGAGGAAGCCATAAAGCACAAATAGGGGAGGTAGGATTAGCCAATAATGGAATACTCTTTTTTGATGAACTCCCACACTTTAGTAAGAATGTTTTAGAGTCTCTGCGTGAGCCTATGCAAGATGGAAAGATTCGTATCTCACGAGTCAACTCAAAGATAGTTTATCCTGCTAATTTTCTTTTTATCGGTGCTATGAATCCTTGTCCATGTGGAAATTTACTCGATGCACATAAAGAGTGTCGCTGTAATGAACTAGAGATACAGCGATATAAAAACAGACTCTCTGATCCTTTTTTAGATAGAATAGATTTGAATGTAGTGATGCAAAATGTAAGTACAAACGACAAAGCAAGTGTGAGTTCTAAAGAGATGCATAAAATGGTTGTCGAGACGCATATAAAAATGCTCAAACGAGGTCAGCACTCTTTTAATGCAAAAATGAGTGATAAAGAGATAGAAAAATTTTGTGTGATGAGTGATGATGCAAAACAAACACTCGAGATGGCAACAAGTAGATTTACGCTCTCTTTTAGAAGTATCAAAAAAGTGCAAAAAGTTTCACGGACTATCGCAGATTTAGCAAAGAGTGAGATAATAGAGAAAGAGCACCTTTTAGAGGCACTCTCATATAGAAGGCGTTAGTGTTTGTTATACATTATAATATGTAGCATTAGGATGGTAGACTACTAAAGCTGATGTAGATTGTTCAGGATGAATCTGAAATGTTTCACTCAACTCTATACCAAACTCTTCTGGTTTAAGTAGGTCAAAGAGTGGACGGTTAAGTTCCAAGTCAGGACAAGCTGCATACCCAAAACTATAACGAGAGCCTTGGTATCTGTTCATCTGAACATCTGCTAAAGTAGCTCCCTCATTCTCTGCAATATTTAAATCAAGTCTGATTTGCTTATGTGCTATTTCAGCTAGAGCTTCAGCTAACTCGACACCTAAACCATGAAACTGATAATATTCAGTGTAATTTCCTGCATCGTAAATAACACGCTCTGCATCACTAAGTTTTGCTCCCGCACTCACACATGTTAGTGCTATAACATCATGTCTATCTGCGTGAAAGAAATCACTAAGAGCACGGTGTGGTGCTTTTCTCTGGCGAGGAAATGTGAAAACCTTTTTAGCTCTTCCTATAACACTCTCAAGTGGTTCTTTATTGACTTGATCTTGACTAAAGTATCCTTCACTCTCATCAAAAATAAGCAGGGAGTTATCATCACTTCTACAAGGCCAGTATCCATAAATAATAGTCGGTTCAAAAAGGTTTTTATCTAAAAACTCAGCTTTAAGTTTTTCATACGCTGGCCATACAACTTCATCGAGTTGTTTTTGGTACTTCTCTTTATCCATTCCTTTTGAGCTATAACCCCAACGAGATTTAAAAAGAATCTTATGGTTTATCCACTCAAAAGCCATCTCTATCTGTTGTTGTGTTAGTTTTATCTCTCTTCTTCCCCAAAATGGAGGTGTAGGTACTTTCACATCACGAGAGGGCATTTTTATCTCTTCAAAAGGAGGGATAATATACTCTTTTTCTTCTTTTCTCTCTACTACAGGTGCATCAGGATGCAGATTTGTATCTAAGTTTCCAGCTTCGATGCGGCTCATTGCAGTTACTCCATCAAAGGCATCTTTACAGTAAAAAATAGGTCCCCCATAAGCTGGACGACAAAAGTCATCTATAAAGTTACGAGTGAGTGCTGCTCCTCCTAGTAAGATAGGAATCTCTATGCCTTGCTCTTTAAGTGTTGTAAGGTTTTCAAGCATCACCTGTGTAGATTTTACGAGAAGTCCACTCATACCAAAGGCTGATATATGCCCCTCTTTCATAGTCTGTAAAAATGAATCGAGTTCTACTTTGATACCAAGATTTTGTACTTTATAGCCATTATTTGAGAGAATAATATCGACAAGGTTCTTTCCAACATCATGAACATCCCCTTTTACAGTTCCAAGGGCAAGGGTTGTATCGACCTCTTTTTCTACTTTTGGCAAATATGGGTTGAGATGGTCAACTGTCTTTTTCATAGTCTCAGCAGATTGAAGCACAAAAGGGAGTTGCATTTGCCCTGAACCAAAAAGCTCTCCAACGACTTTCATCGCATCAATGAGTATTTCATTTACAATTATTTCAGGTTTTATAGTTTTTCTTGCCTCTTCAACAAGAGGTATCATTCTATCTTTATCTCCATCCATAAGAAGTTTGGCTATCTTCTCTTCATCATTCATGGCTAGATACTCTGCATCTTCTGCATCATTATCTACCGCTTCTTTAGATGAAAAGTGCTCAATAAAGCTAAAAAGTGCTTCTCCATTTGGTTTGCGATTAAAAATTAAGTCATCACAAATCTCTTGATCTTCTTTACTTATTTTATTGATAGGGATGATATGCTTTACATTGATGATAACAGAAGTGAGTCCTGCTTTTACACAGTGATGCAAGAACATTGAGTTGAGATAAGGGCGTGCATCTTTATCGAGTCCAAAAGAGATGTTTGAGAGTCCTAAAATCGCTCCAACTTCAGGATGTTTCTCTCTAAGTTGGCGTATTGCCTCTATGGTATTGATTCCTGCTTCAAAGTACTCCTCATCACCAGAGCCAAGGGTAAATGTAAGAACATCAAAAACTAAATCCTCTTTTTTAATACCATGACGGTTCGTAGCTAGGTCGATGATTCGGTCTGCAACTTTAAGTTTATCCTCTATACTTTTTGCCATTCCAACTTCATCAATTGTAAGACATACAAGTGAGGCACCAAACTTTTTCGCTAAAGCACACACTGCATCAAACTTCTCCTCTCCATCTTCAAGGTTTACAGAGTTGAGAATCGCTTTTCCCCCAATATGTTTAAGGGCTGTCTCTAAGCCTTTTGTCTGCGTAGAGTCGGGCATAATAGGAAGAGCAATTTTTTGTGCATACATCGCCATCACTTCGGTCATATCTTTTGTTTCATCACGACCTGCAAAACCGACATTGACATCAATAACATGGGCTCCTGCTCTTACTTGTTGTTGCGCAACTGAGAGCGTTCCCTCATAGTTCTCATCTAAGAGTAGTTCTCTAAAGGCTTTAGAACCAGTTGCATTACTTCTCTCCCCTACAAGGAGTGGTGCAGGCTCTTGCATCAGAGGTACGGTGTTGAAGAGTGATGCAATGGAGTTTTCATGGGAACCAGTTGGTGCTTTGGGAGTTTTGGAACTGACTGCATCAACAAGGGCACGAATATGCTGAGGAGTCGTTCCACAACATCCTCCTAAAAAACTCACTCCATCGAAGTTGAGAAATTTCTCTTGTTGGGCTACAAACTCATCGGGTCCCATTGGGTAGTAAGTATAACCACCACGGTTTTGAGGAAGTCCTGCATTAGCATGGACAGAGATAGGTTTATGCCATAACTCACTCAAAGTTTTTACATGTTTTAAAAC
>JALSUU010000048.1 GCA_027071075.1 Sulfurimonas sp.
ATGATGCAGTATGTGAAGTCGCTGCAAAGTATAAGGCAAAAGTTGTTATCATGCATATGCAAGGTTCTCCTCAAACGATGCAGGATAATCCGCACTACTCAAATATCTTAGATGAGGTCTATAATTTTTTAGCGATTCAGATAGAAAAGGCTAAAAGTTTTGGCATAGAAGATATTGTTTTAGATGTTGGAGTTGGGTTTGGAAAAACACTTGAAAATAATATAGCACTTATTAAAAACCTTGAGCACTTTAGAACTCTAGGCTATCCACTTCTAGTGGGTGCATCAAGAAAATCTATGATAGATAAGATAGACCCCTCAGAAGTCTCACAAAGACTCGGAGGAACTTTGGCTATTCATCTTGAGTCTGTAAGAAATGGAGCTTCTATTTTACGCGTGCATGATGTACAAGAACATTCACAAGCTTTGAAGGTTCAAAAAGCTTTAGATAATTTTTAAAGGAGAAGAAGATGAAATTTCCTATTATTGGCGATATTGCAAGTAGAGCAGTCGTTTCCATAGATATTCATCATTCAATTGCTGATGCAATAGAGTTGATGCTTGAGAATGAGCATAGAAATGTTATTGTTGAGGATATTAATCGGTATTATATTCTTACAGTTTTGGATATTTTACGCTTTCAAAACTTAGATATTGACTTACATACAAAACTCAATACTTTAAGACTTTGCGAAGTACCAGTTATTTATAAGGAACAAAATATTCTAGACACTTTGGAGTTTTTAAATTCTGATTTAGAGTATATTTGTGTAGTGAATGAGGATAAAACTCTTTTTGGCATTGTTACTCACACAAATATTACAAGTAATATTGATCCAGATATATTGATAGATCATTTTCGTTTGTCAGATTTTTTAAAATTAAATCGAAGAATGAAGTGGGTAGGTAAAGATGAAAAGACAGCTGATCTTTTAAATGATATGATAGCTAACTCTTTTGATAATACTGTAATAGTAGAAGACTTAAAGCCTATTGGTATCTTAACAACAAAAGATATAGTGACTCTCATAAAAAATAATAGTGATTTGGAGTTAAGTGTTAGTCACTATATGTCTTCACCTGTGCAAAGTATTAATAAAAATGCATCAATTAAAGAAGCACTTAATTTCTTGAAAACTAAACACTATAAGCGTGTGATAGTTGTTGATGATAGTGGAAAATTATCAGGTGTTATTGCCCAAAAAGAGTTTGTCTCTTTGACATACTCACGATGGGCACTGCTTATGAAAGAGTATCAATCAGAATTAAGTGAAATCAACACTATCCTAGAAAGTAAAAATAGAGAGTATGAGATTAAAGCTTCAACTGATTCCCTTACAGGACTCTATAACCGATATAAATTCTCAGAACTTTATATCTCAGCCTATCAGACTATGGTACAGAGACATAATGAAATGTCGGTGATTTTACTAGATATTGATTTTTTTAAAAAAGTAAATGATACTTATGGACATAACACAGGAGATATAGTGCTTATCACTATTTCAAACTTACTGCAAGAGCATGTACGGAATATAGATGTGTGTTGCAGATGGGGAGGAGAGGAGTTTGTAACACTGCTTCCAACGGCATCACTACAGACCGCTGCATCTATTGCTGAAAAGTTGCGTTTACAAATTGAAGCATTAAAGATAAAGGAAGTGGATAGAGTAACAGCAAGTTTTGGTGTATCACAAGTAAGAGAGGGTGAGAGTATGGAAGCGGTTATCGGTAGAGCAGATAAAGCACTCTACCTTGCAAAACATTACGGTCGAAACTGTGTGAAAACAGAGTTAGATTAAAAGTTTAAAGCATAACTCCGCGAATCATATAAAAGAGTAGGGCTGAGAGTATAGCTGCAGCAGGGACAGTTATAACCCAAGCAGCGATAATTTTTTTGATAGCATCTCGTTTGACATACTCTACTTTTTTTGTTTTTTTGATATGTTTTTTTGTGGATTTTATGAGTTTTTCTTCATCTGCTATAAATTTATAAAGTTCCACAACTCTCTCATACTCTTCTTTTGTTTTATCTTTTTTATTTTCGAGTTTTGAGAGTTCGGATTGATAGGCTGTGAGATTACTTCTTTCATCTTTTATAAGCTCTTTATCTTCTTGAATCGTTGCTTCTGTATCACTTATATGAAGATATTCTCTTAAAAAACCAACTCCAAAGACTCCACCAATAGCGATATGCGTAGAACTTACTGGTAGTCCAAGTTGTGAAGCGATGATAACTGTTATAGCCGCTGCCATAGCAATAGAAAATGCTCTTATTTGATCGAGTTCTGTAATCTCACTTCCAACTGTTTTGATGAGTTTTGGTCCATAAAGTGCAAGTCCTAGTGCGATACCTAGGGCACCAACACCCATAACCCATAAAGGAATACTTGCCTTACTAGAGATACCACCATTTACAATTGCATCGTTGATAGCGGCAAGTGGTCCGATGGCATTGGCAACATCGTTTGCACCATGGGCAAAACTAAGTAGTGCGGCTGCAAATATAAGAGGGATAGTAAAGAGTTGATTTACAGAATCTTTTGAGTTTTCAAGGAGTGAAGACTTTGAGAGTTTCATTTTGAGGAAAAAGTAAATAGCTACTGCCACAATAGCACCCATAATTAGAGCAGTAATGAGAGAAGGTTTTTTACTCATCTCTATGGAAACTAAGGGGATGAGGTTGAGTATATCTACAACCTGAGGCCAGATTTTTTTAAGACCCTTGAGGGTTAAGTAGGTTACAAAAGCCCAGCTCATTAAAGCAACATAGATAGGTACATAGGCTTTGGCTGCGGCTATTTTATTCTCTTTAAAAACGATTGATTTTTTTATTGCAAAAAGAAAAGCCGCTGCAATGATTCCCCCTAAAATAGGTGAAATAACCCATGAAGCAGCAATTTTCCCCATAGTAGTCCATGAAACTATACTAAAGCCTGCCGCAGCAATACCAGCACCCATAACACCCCCAACAATAGAGTGTGTAGTAGAAACGGGAGCACGCATCATTGTAGCAAAGTTAAGCCAGATAGCAGCGGCAAGAAGTGCTGCCATCATAGCCCAGATAAAAGGATCAGCGTTCCCACCAAAAGCAGAGATATCAATAATCCCTTTTTTGATGGTTTTTACAACTTCCCCACCTGCAATAAGTGCTCCACCTGCTTCAAAGACAGCTGCAATGATAATGGCCATAGTCATAGTCATCGCTTTTGATCCAACGGCTGGACCTACATTGTTCGCTACATCATTTGCCCCAATATTCATCGCCATGTAAGCACCTATAAGGGCTGCTATGGCTAAGAACATATTGTTTGGAATACCTCCATTACTGAGAAAACTAAAGGTTAAAACGCCAATCATAAAAAAAAGAGAGAAACCTAAGCGAGTAAAATCTGTTCCACTTTTTTTGAGTGCTTCTTCTTCAAGTTTTTTTATAGTTTGGATTTCCACTTATTTTCCTTCGCTCTTTATATAGGCTTTGATGATTTCCACTCTTGAGATGGGTTTGCTTCCTTGAACGGGTACACTATTTAAAAGTTTGAGTGCTTTGAATGAATCTGGAGTGATTTTTCCAAAGATTGTGTAGTGTCCGTTGAGCCAAGGTGTTGGTGCGGTTGTTATGAAAAACTGACTGCCATTTGTGTTAGGTCCACGGTTAGCCATAGCAAGGATTCCTGCAGAGTCAAAGACTTTATCTTTAAACTCATCTTTGAAATCTTTATGCCAGATACTCTCACCACCACGACCACTCTCAGTAGGATCTCCTCCTTGAATCATAAAGTCTTTGATGATTCTATGAAAAGCGATGCCGTTATAATAACCCTCTTTGATATGAGTCATGAAGTTTTCAACTGCAAGTGGGGCTATATCTTTGTAAAGTTCAATCTCTAAATCACCCTTTGTAGTTTTTAAAACAACCATAGGATTTGAACTGTTTACTTGTGTAGTTACTTTTGTTTGAATAGTTTTTGGTGCATGAGTTTCAGAAGAACAAGCAGTGAAAGAGAAGATAGCAAAGAGTGATAAGATAAGAAGAAATTTAGTTTTCATTACTTCTCCTCAAATGTTAAACATACAGAGTTGATGCAGTAACGCATACCCGTTGGCTCTGGACCATCAGGAAATACATGACCAAGGTGTGCATCACAAGTAGAACAAAGCACTTCAACGCGAATCATTCCATGAGTCATATCTCTGTTCTCTGTGATAGCGTCTTCTACACCCTCATAGAAACTTGGCCAACCCGTTCCTGAGTCAAATTTTGTCTCCGACTCAAAGAGGGGTGCACCACAGCATACACACTTGTAAGTACCTTCACCCTTATAGTCATAATACTCACCAGAAAAAGGTGCTTCTGTTCCATGCATTCTACATACTGAAAATGCTTCAGGTGTTAGTTGTGCTCTCCACTCTTGTTCACTCTTTAGTACTTTTTTCATACTTATTCCTTAGATTTATTATCTCCATACAATCCTCTTCATAGAGGATATCTGCACTTTTTGTAGATAAATTAAGGGCATATTCTATCTCATTTTCGCTTGAAAAACATAAATCCATTAAAATAATATGATCAACTTCGAGTTCATTTAGATCTTTGTATTGACAAAGTTGCAGATTTGTAAAATGTTGATTTATGAGAGGAGTCGCACTCTCAAGAGATACGGCATTCTCCTCTATAAAAGAGTCTAAGTCATCTTTTAGTTTTTCCATGCTTAAAGAGTTGGAGACAAGAAGTACTTTTTGTGCATCATCTGCTAAGAGAGAAGCGATTAAGTGCATAGCTTTTGCATGTGGATTTGTTTTATGAAAACGGATACTTTTATGCTCACCCTTATAAGTCTGTTGCAAATCAACATCTGAATCTAAGGTAGATATTATTTTGACTAAATGGGCGTTCTTTTGAATATGCTCTAAGTACGCTATAAACTCAAAAGGATAGAGTTGCGCATCATCACAGAAGATAATATCAGCTACTTTAAAGGGCTTTTTCATCAGTTTTGCATCAATAGTAAGGTTTTGCAACTTTTCTCGTTTGAGTTTTGTTTGATGTTTGTTAAGTAACTCAAGAGGAGTCACTATCTCAATGGAAGTAAGGTCGATCTCTACTATGGCATGCTCTATAATCTCAAGAAGTTTTTTCTTTAAAATGTCTGATGCAAGCAGAGTGGGTTTTATGATGATAATCTTTTTGTTTTTATCATTTAACAACTCTACTAGTGCCTTTAAAAGCACTATATTACTTTTCCCTGAACCAAAAGGACCGCGTAACTCTTTTGTAGAGTCTATCTCTCTGTTTATGAAGTGTATCTGCTCCTCATTTGCATGCTGCGTGCTACTGTCATCTTGTAAAATAGCATACTGAACAAATAGAGTGCCAAGTATTTTGTTTATAGGTGGAAGCGAACTATTCTCTTCTGATGCAGCTTGGAGTTTTTTAAAGATTTCAGCCTCATCAGAGTCACTAAATATAATTTTCTCTTTAGGTAAAAGAGCTTTAAATGAATCACTTAAATGCTCATACTCATCAGCACTTAAATACTCCATCAAAAGGTAGTTAAAGATAGGAACACCATCACTGTGCGTAAGTTCATTAAATTTTGTACGGATAAGATCATGGGTGTTTTCAAAGGCAAGCGTATTTTCCGAAGCGTTTTGATTTTCTGCTTTTTGAATATCTGCATTTTTGAGTACATCATAAGTCCACTCTTTAGATTCAAAAAGATAGATACCGCGCAGAGCATCTATAACCATAAGTGGAACTGTAGAGGCGTGTGTATGATGGTATATTGTTATATCTTTATAGACATAAAGGTCACTATGAAAAGATAAACTCTTGAGTTTTTTTATAAGTATAGTGTCTGGAACGACAAGTTTTTTTGTTTTTTTCTTAAAAAATGATGTGATTGAAGATATATTCATATGTGAGAGGGTATTGCCACAAGGAGTGACAATACGAAAAAGTGGTTACTTACCTGAAGCTACACGGTCTTTAAGACCTTTACCAGCTTTAAATTTTGGAACCATTTTATCTTGAGTAGTATAAGTTTTATCAGTACCGGGTACCTTACCACTTTTACCTTTTTGAAGAGCAGCAGCAAAACTACCAAAACCAACTAAAGAAACATCTTCTTTCTTTACGAGTGCTTCAGTTATAGCATCTGTAAATGCTTTTATAGCATTCTCTGCTTCAACTTTAGTTTTGTATTCTCCACTTGCTTGTACTAATTCAACGAATTGAGCTTTATTCATAAATTTACCCTTGGATTAAAATATTTTCCGAACCTTCATTTAGGTGTGAAGAAATTCAGCTATAGACACTTTATACTTTATTTGCTTAAATTTTTCTTCTTTTTACTTAATTGTAATAAAAATTGTGAAATTTTTGTTTCTTTTAGTCCATGTTTAGCTTGTTTGAGAAGCTTTTGTATGTTGAGTTTGGTCTCTTTTGAAAAAATCAGGGCAGATAAATCCTTAATCTTTTGGTACTTCTCTTCATGTGTTTGTATGGACAAAAAGACTTCATCTAAGCCCTCTCTCTCATTTTTAGTAAGTGCACTCATCTACCTACTCTCCTAACTTGTTTATTTTTCTAACAGCACGAATAATCTCATCATCATCTAATTTTCCTAACATCTGCATCACTACGGCAGCGGCTTGCGGCTTTGCACGCCCAAGCTTCCAGTCTTGATATGTACGCATAGAGATACCAAACTTGGAGGCCATATCTTTGAGGGATATCTTTTTTCCATTGTTTTGTGACTCTAATGAGTTGTGAAGAATATTAAACAGGTCATCAATTTGCATAAAGAGAATTGTAGGGAATATATACTTAAATATACATTTAATTTAATATAATAATATATATTATGTATAATTTACTATAAATAATGTATATAAAATATGATATATAATGTATGTTACAAATTATATAATATATTATACACGGAAAACCGTGTATAATTTAGATAGAAATAGAATTTAGAATTTAAAAAATAAAAATGTGTACAATTGGGATTTTTAAGAAGGGCATAAAGCCCTTGATTATATAAGGAGTGTTTTTTGAGAAGTTAGGGGTGAGTTGTTAGTACTCTAAAAGGTCACTGTAGTCATATTTGGAAAAGTCTAAATAGAGTTTCGCATTTTGTTTTATCACGCGAACATCTTTACCATAAACTGCCAGAAATCTTTTTTTGATAACTTTTTTCTGATAATTTTCTAAGTCTAAGGTTTTAAGATAAGTTTTAAGCTCTACTATTCTCTCGCTTGGCTTCTCCTCTTCGGCTTCTTTTGGTTCAAGTGTCTCTACCTCGTGAATCATTTGTGCTTGTTCTGCTACCATTTTTGCATTGACAAGCTCAAGAATATTTTTAAGTTGCTTATCTTTTGTGCTATAGACTTGTTCTATCTTACTCATCTCATCACGCAGCATCTGCTCTTTATCATCTATAAGTTTGTCGATTTTCGCTTCAAGTTGCACTATCTTCTCTTTGAGTTGTTGGTTCTCTTTTTGGTAGAGGCTAAGAATCATAGCAACAGTTGTTTTAGTTTTTGTTGGAGTTGTGTTAGTTTTTACTTTTTCTGGCGACTCTGTTTTTGAAGATTTTTTCTCTTCATGTATCTCTTTTCGTTTGTCTGTGTCAAGAGAACTTCTCGTAACTATAATATAAGTCATTCCATCTTCGATGATGTAGTTTAGTTTTTTGTTACGAAGTTTGGATTGAATCATCTCTTTTGACATTTTAAAATGTTTTGAATACTCATCTAATGTTAGTCTCATCTTACTTCCTTTATATCATTGAGTTGTAGTTTATATCTGGTGGATTTATGATACCAGATTTTCTGAGCCATATAAGGCACCCTCTCTTTTCATTTGCATGTTTATCTAAAAACGAGAAATCGCTTGATCGTTTAAACTCGTGTTTTGTCAGAAGTCTAGCAAAATCTCTATGAATATTCAAAAACTTTGTCAAACTCTCATAGGCAGCCTCTGAAATCATGACTGTTGATATGGTAAAGTTTTTTATCTCTAAGTAGCGGGCACAATCATTTAAGCCATCACCTATAAAGTTTTTACTTCCTAAAATGTCTATAAATTCGTTTACTTCACCTGTGTGAACAGCGATACGAATTCCCTCAAAGTAAGAGTATTTTTTAGCAATATGCTCAGAAAAGTGGCTAAAACTTAAGCCCAAAATAGCACCAAAACCCTTGAGCCTTGGATTTAAAATACAGTAAAAACCATCTCCAGTTGAAACAAAACCTATGATGAACTTTGAGAGAGGAGTATTTGAGTTGAGTAACATCTTCTCTATCATCTTTTTAAAACTTTTTGTTAAAAAAACTACTATCTCAAGTTGTTGACTTGATTTGAGTTGTGAAAAGTTGATGATGTCAATAAGAACGAGATCTGTAATAAGTGCTTTTGTATTTAATTTTGCCATTTCAGCTATTTTATCATAAAGTTGTTTTAAATGAACTTTTATATATAATTTCAAAAACAGACTTCTTTAGTCTAATATATTTCAGAGGTGATTAAATGGGTGTTCTTGATATTGTAAAACCTGGAGTTCTTTTTGGCGAAGATGTTCAAAAAGTGTATGACTACGCAAAAGAGCATGGATTTGCTATTCCTGCGGTAAATGTAGTAAACAGTGACTCTATAAATGGTGTCCTTGAAGCAGCAGCAAAAGTAAACTCTCCTGTTATTATTCAGTTTAGTAATGGTGGTGCATCGTACTTCGCTGGAAAAAGTTTAAGTAATGAAGATGAAAAAGCAGCAATAGTAGGTGCGATAGCAGGTGCAAAATATGTACATGCAATGGCTGAAGCGTATGGTGTGGCTGTTATTTTACATACTGACCATGCAGCGAAAAAGTTGCTTCCTTGGATTGATGCACTTCTTAAGGCTGGTGAGAGATACTACAAACACACAGGAAAACCTCTTTTTTCATCACACATGCTTGACCTCTCAGAAGAGCCTTTAGAAGAAAATATCAGTATTTGTAAGACTTACTTAGAGAGAATGGCAAAAATTGGCATGAGTATAGAGATAGAGCTTGGTTGTACGGGTGGAGAAGAGGATGGTGTTGATAACAGTGAGATGGACAATTCCCTTCTTTATACACAACCTGAAGATGTATGTTTAGCATATGAAACTTTAGGTGCGGTATCGCCTCACTTTACTATTGCCGCTTCTTTTGGAAATGTGCATGGTGTCTATAAGCCAGGAAATGTTTCACTTACTCCAAAGATTTTAGATAACTCTCAAAAGTTTATAGAGCAGAAACACTCCACAGTTGATAAACCAGTAAACTTTGTTTTTCACGGGGGTTCAGGGTCTCTGCCTTCTGAAATAAGTGAAGCTATTGGTTATGGTGTCATTAAGATGAACATAGACACAGATACTCAGTGGGCTACTTGGAATGGTGTGCGTGAGTATGTTGCAAAAAATCATGACTATCTCCAAGGTCAAATCGGAAACCCAGAGGGCGAAGATAAGCCAAACAAAAAGTACTACGACCCAAGAAAATGGCTTCGTGCTGGACAAGAGGGATTAGTCGCTCGTGTTGAAGAGGCATTTAAAGATTTGAATGCTTTAAATAGAAACTAGAGTAACTCAATGAGTAAGTTAGGACTCATTAGTTACAACAAAAATTACAAAACTATGAGAAGGCATTACTCTCGTTAGAATATATTTTAGTAAAAGTAGAAAATGATTTAAAATATTTTTTTTTTGGAAGTTTTACAAGTGGAAGAGGATTTCTCATTATTGTTCTATCAGCTAATCAATAGCAAAAGATTGACTAGACACACATTGTGTGTTATAATATCTTATAATTTTAAGGAGCTAGATGATGACTACCACACATAAAGTAAGAACAAATGTCTATCTTGATGCAGATATTAAAGCAAAGGCACAAGCAATATTTAAACAGTATGGAATTGGTTTAAGCGATGCATTTAACATGTTTCTATCTCAGTCTGTCTTAGAAAAAGGTATTCCATTTGAAATAAAGATACCAAATGCAGAGACTATAAAAGCAATAGAAGATGCACGAAATAGTCGTAATATGGAAACTATGTCATTTGAGCAGATGCAAGAAGATATGAAGAAATGTATTACAGACTAGAAGTTACTAAGACTTTTAAAAAAGATATAGCTAAACTAAAGTTCTCAAATGAACATTATAGTAAATATATAGTCTATCTAGCTTCACTGCTAGAAAATAAATCTTTACCACCTGAAGCATTAAACCATAAACTTAAAGGTCAGTGGAGTGATTTTATGGAGTTTCATGTGAGTGGTGATTTGCTTGTTATCTATAGGATTGATGAAGATGTTCTTCAGTTAATTAGAATAGGATCGCATTCACAGCTTTTTGACTGAGAAACAGTAAAGTCGATATGATAATTATTGAAGTATGATACTCCTCCCTACTCACCTGAACTTAATCCTATTGAGATGCTTTGGAGAGAAATGAAATATACTTGGATGGATTTTACAAGCAGATACAAAATATGCTTGATTTCTTCGGTTCAAAATATGACATTAATTTTTGTTAGGCACTTAGTTGAGATAAAAACTAATCTTTTGTATTCTCATATATATCTTTGATTGAAGAGATGTTGGGATTGTTTTGATAGTAACTTTTGAGGAGTTGGTTGAGTCTGTTGAGATTAAATCGCCAAAAGAGTTGACTATCAAAGGTCTCATCTTCTTCTATCTTGAAAAACAGTTCTTGATTTGTTAGATTTCCTTTGTTCTCTTGTATGACCTTAAAAACTATTCGTAAAAGTTCTTTTTCTGACTCCTCTGTTCTATCATCATCTGCTAGCTGTTTATTTGGTAAAAATGCCCAAATTTTCCAGATACTTAAGATAAGAAAAATAATAAAGAATATAAGCATTAATGTTGAGGTTGAGAGTTCCATGAAAGAGCCTTTTTGAAAATTTATAAATTATATCATAACAATTTTGTTAAAATTACATCATAGGATGAAGAATGAATGATACAGTATTTACAAAACCGATAAAGAAACAGTTTGAGTTTGATGCAGAAGTGGCTGCTGTTTTTGATGATATGTTAGAGCGTAGTGTTCCTTTTTATAAAGAGAGTCAAAAAATTACCCAGTTCTTTACACATAAAAACTTGAGTGAGGGTGGGGTAGTTTATGATTTAGGATGTTCCACTGCATCACTATTATTAAATATTCATAGAGGTTTAAATGTTCGTGCAGAGTTAGTGGGTTTAGATAACTCTGAAGCTATGTTGGATCAGGCGAGACGCAAGTGCGAAGCTTATGGTGTAAATATAGAGGTTGTAAATGCTGATATATTGGAGTATGACTATAAAGATGCAGATGTTTTTATTAGTAACTATACGCTCCAGTTTATACGACCTTTGGTTCGTGAAGAGTTAGTAAAAAAGATTGCATCATCACTCAAAAAAGAGGGTGTTTTTATTTTTAGTGAAAAGGTTATTTCACACCACTCTAAGTTAAATAAAGACCTTATAGAGTGTTATTATGATTTTAAAAAGACGCAAGGATACTCTGAGTATGAGATAGTGCAAAAGAGAGAGGCTTTAGAAAATGTTTTAGTTCCTTATAGTGAAGAGGAAAATATTACAATGGCTAAAAATGCGGGGTTTTTTCACTGTGAGGTAGTGTTTCGTTGGGCAAACTTTGCTACTTTTATAGCTATTAAGTAGAAGGTTGCAAGGGATTTACCAAACATTTCCTTGAGGCTTCTCTTCCTCACCACTGAAAAATTCTCCTGCGCCCTTATAAGTGACTACATCATCATCTCCACACTCTTTATGGTAGTAACCCTGTAAATCATAGTACTCTTTACATTTGCTATAGTACTTCGCTGAGATGCCATGTTTATTGATACATCCCGTAAAGATAGTAAGACTGAGGAGAAAAAGAAGAAATTTTATCATATCTCTTACAAGCATATTTTATACCTAAACTTTAAAAGTATCTGTTGTTCTACAATACTCTGTTAAAAAACACTCATCACATTGAGGATTTTTTGCCTTACATATATAACGACCAAAAAGAACCATACCTTGATGCAGCGCATGGAGATCATTTTTAAACTTTTTAACAAGTGTTGCTTCTGTTGCTATGGCTGTTTTATCATCACTCAGACCTAAACGGTGTGAAACACGAAAAACATGGGTATCAACTGCCATAAGGTTTGCACCTGTATACTCTATCATCACAACATTTGCAGTTTTTTGACCTACTCCTGCTAGGGTTTGCAAATCTTTTTCATTGAGTGGTATCTCCCCACCATATACTTCTTCTACTCTTTGTGCCATAAGGATTATATTTTTTGCCTTGTTATTAAAAAAGGAACAGCTGTTTATAAAGGATTTCACTTCATCAATATCTGCCATAGCTAACTCTTTAGTAGTTGGATATTTTTTAAAAAGGGGTGGGGTTAAAATATTTACTCGTTTATCTGTGCACTGTGCAGAGAGCGCTACTGCGACTACAAGCTCGTATGCATTTTTATATGTAAGTTCTGTAACAGCTTCATCATATCTCTCTATAAAAAGTTGGTGAATCTCTGCTATTTCTTTTTTTGTTGCTTTTTTCATGAATAGATTTTACAATATTTTGTGCTATAATCAAAGCAAGAATTTTTTTAAGGGGTTGTCAAATGAGTATTTTTTCACTGTTTTCATCAAAAAAGAGATATCAAAATCGTAGAGCAGAAGATAGAGGTATTCAGTATAATCAGTATTTAGATAGAGATTTCTTTATGAGTATAGCAGATAGTTCTCCCTCAATGATACTCTATTTCTTCGTTGGAGAGGGATGGATTGGAGCAAATAAGACTTTTTTTGATCTCATGCCATACAAAAATATCAAAGAGTTTAAAGAGCAAAATGATAGTGTGCGGGATCTTTTTTCAGATGAGAGTGAGGAGATTTTTACTGAGTCAGATAAAAGTTGGCTTGATTACATTAAAAAATACCAGCCCAATGGCTATAGAGTCTCTATTGTTAAAA
>JALSUU010000049.1 GCA_027071075.1 Sulfurimonas sp.
AATTACGCAGTTTTTCTATTTTACTTTTATACTCATGCATCATTATGTTAATGGTGTCTATATCAAAAAGCTCTATTTTGGAAAGTAACTCTTTGGCAAAATTCATTAATGAGTCTATCTTATGTGTGTATGAGAGTTTAAACAACTCTTTTGAAAACTCTTTTATGGTGTTGAGATCATTAGTTAAAATCGCTTGTTGATACAACTCTTTTACTTGTTCATCATGCTCTTTCAAAAAGGCTTTAAGTTCCTTGAGGTCTATCTTCTCTTCCACTGTAGGTGTAACTACCGAAGTAGCTGTGCTTTTTCTTTTTTTCTTTGTAAGTTCTGAATTATTTAAGGCTTTGAGCGAAATCTTAAAAAGTTCCACCTTGGATATTGGCTTTTTAAGATGTCCTATTATATGTGCGCCACCTTCAACAAAATCAATCCCTTTCAAACTTACCGATGTTAAGGAAACAACGGGAGCTTTACTCATACTTGCTATGACTTTAGAGACCGCATTTTCATCAATACTCAAGATATTTATATCAATAAATATAAGATCAAATTTTTTACTCTTTAAGGCTTCTATAGCATCTCTTGGATGATCAAAAGTAAGTACTTCTACAGCACTTCCCTCATAAGACTCACGAATAAGATCTCTACTCTCTACACCCTCATCTACAACCATAATAGTCGCACCATCGGGACGAATAAGTTTAAAATCTACCGACATATTATCTTCTGCATCATCTGCACTAGAGAGCACGATCTCTACACTGTTAAGAGAAAACTCAAAGGTAGACCCTTGATTGCGTTTACTCTTCACAATGATATCCCCATTCATAAATCTTGCCATTTTACGGTTTATGGAAAGCCCTAAACCTGTACTGTGAAAATCCATCACAGAAGCATTTTCTGCTTTTTCAAATATTTCAAATATTTTGAGAAAATTTGAAGGGTCAATACCTATTCCACTATCTTGTACTGAAATAACGATATCAACAAGGTTCTTTTCATCATCAAAATTTACTACTGTTACTTTCACATGTACAAAACCATTTTTTGTAAATTTAATTGCATTTTCGATTAAGTTAGAGAGAATATCACTAATCTTTTTATCATCTAAAATAAGTGAGCTTGGTAGGTTTTCATCTAAATTTAAATCGAGTTCTAAACCTTTATCGTTTGCCACTCTACTATAGTTTTGAATCACTGCTTCAAAAAGAGTCCTTACATCAATGGCACGCTCATGTATGTCAAAAGCACCCGATTCTAACTTAGAAAGTTCTATAATATCATCCATAAAACCTAAAAGTGTATGTCCAGAGGTAGAAATATTTTTCACATATGAAAGCTGTGTAGGATCTTGTAACTCCTGTTTTAACATATCTGAAAAAGCTAAAATTGAGTTCATTGGTGTTCTTATCTCATGGCGTACATTTGATAAAAATCCATACTTTACAGACATAGCTTCCTGCGCTATGCTTTTTGCTTCCTCAACTCTCTGTTTTTGCTTTAAAACTTCACCTTCAAGTCTCTCCATTTTATGAATCTGATCACTTAAAAATGAAGTTTTACTAGAAGAGTCTAAAACTTTTAACTCTTGCTGCAGTTTTTCTAAGTTTTCATTGAGATAGGAGACTCTCTTTTTAGAAAGTTCTAACTTCTCTTCTAGTTCAGATTCTCGTGTAGATTTTTTTCTTTTTAATAATAACGCTAAGAGAACAACGGTAACAATACTTAAAAGTAATACTACAACATAGAGTATATTTAATTCATCTAACTGTGGCACTCTGTATCCTCTTCAATAATCTCTTTAAAAACTTCCAAATGTGTTTTAAAAATCTCAATCAAACGAGGATCAAACTGTGTTCCCTTTAAATCAATAATATATTTCGCAGCTTTTTCAAAACTCCAAGCCTCTTTATATGCTCGCTTGTGTGTCAATGCATCAAGTACATCAGCAATAGCGACTATTCTGCTAAAAATATGAATAGTCTCTCCACGAATCCCTCGAGGATAACCATTTCCATCAAAATGTTCATGATGCTCATAGGCTATTATTCGAGCAGCTTTAATAATCTCTCTTTGGGAATTTTTGAGAATTTTTATAGCAAAGGCAGTATGCTCTTTCATATGTTCAAACTCATTTTCATCTAAAGAACCTGCCTTATGAAGGATACTATTATCTACAAGAATTTTTCCTATATCATGAAGTGGAGCAGCTAAGTGCAGTACTTCCACATCATGAGCCGATAAATGTCCCTCTAATCGACCTAACTCTTGAGATATATGTGCTACACGCTTCACATGACATGCCGTTTCACCACTATCAGACTCCATAATCTCTGAGAGCATATAGATAATCTCTTTTTGCGCTAACTCTAAATCTGTATAGTGGCGATTTTTTACAGTGCCTATCTCATTTGAAAGTTTTACATTATCACGCTTAAGCTCTCTTCTGTATCTATAAAGTTCCAAATGATTTGCCACACGAGATTTGAGTTCTACGGGATGAAAGGGTTTGGTGACATAATCAACAGCACCAATACTAAAACCCTTTTCAATAGAGTCTATATCTACCTTAGCAGTTAAGAAAATGATGGGCGTATCTTTAATAGCAGGCGTTTTTTTAATCATCTTAGCAAGTGTAAACCCATCAATCCCTGGCATCATTACATCAAGGAGTAAAAGATCAAAGCGTTTTGTTTTTAAAATCTCTATCGCCTGCTCCCCATTAAGAGCATAAGAAAAATTATACGCTTCATTTTGCAGTATACTAATAGCGACTTTAATATTTTCACTCACATCATCTACTATTAGCAACTCATATTTTTTATTCATAACTTATCCATATTTGTATAATTGTTATTTATTATACACTATTAAGGCTAACTGAAACTTCATATAACAGATATCATTGAAACTTAATCTCAAAACTTCCATCTTTGTCAACACCTATGTTTACTGAATTAGGCATACCTTTATCACCCATACTCGCTAAAATCTCTTTAGAAAGAGTTGGAAGAACTTTTGTGTTTATTATATACTCTATATTTCTTGCACCACTTTGAACCTCTGTACAACGAGAGACAATCTGATTCACAACATCTTCACTATATGTTAAGTCCATTTTATTATTGTTTTTCAATCTTTTTTGCAGTTTTTGTAGTTTTAAAATTGTGATTGCTTTCATCGCTTCACTGTTTAAACTAATAAATGGAATCACAGTCATACGACCAAGTAGTGCTGGTTTAAAGTGTGCTGTTAAAGCTGGTCTTATTTTTGTAGCTATCTCCTCAACATCTATCTCTTCATGATTGGCACAATACTCTTCAATAATATCAGTAGCTAAATTACTTGTCAAAATAATAATAGTGTTTTTAAAACTAATCTCTTTGCCTTCACCATCACTTAAAACACCTTTATCAAAGACCTGATAAAATAGCTCCATAATGTTAATATGCGCCTTTTCAACTTCATCCAAGATAACAACAGAATAAGGATTTTTGCGTACGGCTTCGGTAAGCATTCCACCCTCTCCATACCCTACATAACCAGGAGGAGAACCAATAAGTCGACTCACCGTATGACTCTCTTGAAATTCACTCATATTTACAGTTATAACTTTTTTTCTACTACCAAATATTTGTTCTGCTAGAGTTAAACCTGTTTCAGTTTTACCAACCCCGCTTGGTCCAACAAGAAGAAAAATTCCATTTGGTTGGTTCGGATCTGTTATGCCACTTTTTGAAGATCGAATTATCTCGGCAAGTACATCATGCGCATGATCTTGCCCTTTGATGTTTGTTTTAAGTCTCTCTTCTAACTCCAACATAGTTTTTGCTTCATCGCGTAACATTTTTCCAAGAGGTATTCCCGTCCAATCAGAGACTACCTGAGCCACGATGTCTGGATTTACTTCCACTTCCATAAAACTATATTTTTCTTTAAGCTTTTCAAATTTTTTCTCAATTTTCACTAAATCAGATTTTAATTTTTTCTTCTCTTTCTCATCTTCAGATAAAGAGATTTCCTCTCTTTTTTTCAAAAGCTCTTGGGCACACTCTTTTTGTTCTTCATAGACTTTACGAAGGGTCTTTATCTCTTTTTCTACATCTTTTATCTGAGAACTATTGAGGGTAAGTTTCTCTTTTTCTACCTCTATATTATTGTCAATATCTCGTTGTAAGGCAATTTTTTCACGATTTAGAGACTCTAACATTTTCTCTTTATCTTCTAAAAGTGCAGGTTTTGATGTTAAATTTATTTTGATTCTTGCACAGGCAGTATCTAGTAAATCTATCGCTTTATCTGGTAAAAAACGCCCCGTTATATACTTATCAGATATAGTGACTGCTGTCTCTATCGCATCATCTCGAACAGTAACCTTATGTGCTTTTTCATAGTACTCTTTTAATCCTCTCATGATTAAAATAGAGTTTTCAACACTCGGTTCATCTAATTTTACAAGTTGAAATCTTCGAGCCATTGCAGGATCTTTTTCAAAGTACTTTTTATACTCACTCCAAGTTGTAGCAGCAATTGTTCGTAACTCCCCTCTTGCAAGTGCAGGCTTTAATATATTTGCTGCATCATCACTTCCACCAGAACCACCAGCACCGATAAGTGTATGCGCTTCATCTATAAAAAGTATAATAGATATTTCAGAAGACTGTATCTCATTTATAACACCTTTGAGTCGATTTTCAAACTCTCCTTTTACACTTGCTCCTGCTTCTAAAAGACCTAAATCAAGTCCTAACAGTCTTACATTTTTTAAGATAGAAGGGACATCATTCTCTGCGATTTTAACAGCTAAACCTTCGATAACTGCAGTTTTACCGACACCAGGCTCACCAACACAAATAGGATTATTTTTTCTTCGTCTGGCTAAAATATCCACCATCTGTCGAATCTCTTTTTCTCTACCAAAAACAGCATCTATTTTACCCGCTTTCGCATTTGCAGTAATATCTACACAATATTTTTCTAAGAATCCACCCTCTTTTGAAGAGCTACTTGAACTGAGTGATTTTGTTATATCAGCAGCAGCTTGTTCTGTAGAATTTTTTAAAATTTCAAAGAACTTTTCTTCTAATGTCTCTCTATTCACAACTTTCAAAAAATCTATATAACGACCAGTTGCATAATAGTTCTTTCTTGAGAGAAGCGCTAAGATAAATGTAGCAGAGCGTATTTTTTTCTCTTGCATATCAATAGAACTCTTGACCCATGCATCTTGAATAAGTTCAAGTAAAAGAGGAGAAAAAACAGGTCTATTGCTATTTCCCTTGTTTAAATCATCCAAATCAGCATTTAAAGAGCGCTGTAACTTCTCTTTTTCTATATTAAAATACTCCAATATAAAGTTTAAATCACTCTCTTTTTCATCAAGTAATTTAAATAACAGATGTTCAATAGTTATCTCATAATGTGTTCTCTCAACACAAAAACCTACCCCACTGTGTAAAATATTTGTCATCATCTCATTTAAATGTAGTAAAAGAGACTTTATATCATTTGCAACCATCTTAATCCACCTTATATTTTGTATTTAAAAAAAGCGTTCGCTCTTGCTTATTAGAATTTCCTAGCCATGTATTTAAAGCTAATCGAGAACTGTTACTCTGTGCACCTAAAACAGTATACTGCTCTGCATCATCTTTTAGTATTAATTGGATATCCCAATCTAGTGGCTCGTTCAAGTATATAGTAATTGCTTTTACTAATTCCTTAAAAAGTTCCGCTTCTGGCAACAAGTGATTAAATTTTTCTACACTGAGTTTACTTATTACTATACGAAATTTTCCCATTCTATCTTTAATCTTATCTCCAAGATGCAGAGTATCTCCAAGAATATTATTAAGTGTACCCAGAATAGATTGTTGTTCTTTTGGAATAGGAGCCATCCGCTCCACACATTGAACAATTTCGACATTGTTACTTTTTACAATACTCGTCACCAAATTACGCATAGCTTCAGCAGAACGAGGAAATTGCATATTAAGACTTGCGTAGCGAAGTAAAGAAAAATTATCTTCATATTTTTCTCGCATCTCCTTCGTTGGCATACCCGAAAAAGAGTGTAATATTCTTAAAACATTACTATCCTTAAACTCATTTAACCTTACTCCTAGGCGATTTTTAAGCCAAATTCTAAAATAGAGTTGATACATTGGTATATTAAATATATTTATAAAATCTCTCATAACAGAGCTATCTTCAAGCTCTTCAGCGAGTAGTGCTTCTGTATAAAAAACAGGAAGAGGAGAAGATTCACCATAGAGTCCCATAAATGTAACCAAAATCTCAGTTATATCATCTTTTTGAGTTATATCTACAATGTCACTATTTGGAAAATCAAGCGATAAACGAGGATGAACACGAACTTTTTTTTCTATATCATCTAATTTATTATCAGATTCTAATTCTAAAAGTCGAAGTGCTTGAACAAATGAAAATTTTGAACCATCTTCAAAAAGTTCCGCTTTTATATCAACTTTCTGTTCCCAAGTATTGGTACCCATGATAAACTTTCCCCTGAAATAATCTCTTTTACCTCCAATGTAACAAAACTATTTAGCGATGCATAATTTGCTAAAAACCTTAGTATAACACTACAAAAAAGATACAAATCCCCTATACAAGCGAAAAAATCAACTCGTACACTCATACTTACCTTATGCCCTTTTAGTAAATATCCTCTACTTATTTTATCTATCATAACTATATCAAACGATTCAATCGCATCAATCTGTTTTTGATTTCTAGCAACTTTTGCTTTATCCCTATTATTTGAAAAGATATAGAGTTTTAACATCTTTTTAAATGTTTGAATATCTGCAAGTGTTAAAAAGTTTACACTTAAATGAGAAATAAACTGCCATAAACTACGCTCCCCTATTGGAGCATCTATCTGCATAGTACATGGCATTATATTTTTAAATGTAGTCAATTCTGGTGAGTTGTCACTTCCTTGAGAAATTTCACCTAACTGTAGTCTTTCAGTTAAAGAACCATTTGTACAGGTGATTTTTACAGACAAAACTTCTTTTTTAGTTGGCAATTTTTTATCATAATGCAGAGCTAAAAATATTTCTTCTTTGGAATTTACTATAGAAATCTTTCTATGGACTTGATATATATAACTATTTTTATCATCCTTTTCAAAAGATTCAAATGGAAAATATTTTCGACTCTCCTTTTCCCCCTGAATATAACTAGAAACTTCTTCGACATCATATACCTGATACTTTCCACTATATCGACGAGGAGGACGAACTTGTAATAACTCTTTTTTATGCTCTAATCTAATTGGCTCTGCATCAGCTTCAAAAAGATTTTTAATCGGTGTACAAAAAAGTTTGAGTGCATTTGAAGTAAGAGAGTTCAAATAAATAGTAGATTTTTTAAATCCAAAAATAATTTTAATCTTTTCACCCTTATAGTTAGAGAGTTTATCTCCCAACAAAAGATTAAAGAAAAAAAACTTTTGAGGTAAGACAAAATACTCTTGTAACATTCTGTATCCAGTAAAAGCATTTTGAGGATAACTAAAGAGAGAGTTATCTTGATTAAAACCATCACATTCAAGTTTTTCTATGGGCAACCTAACTAATTTCCCATCATTTAACTCTATAGTGATATTTTTTAGATAATAATCAAAAAGCATAAAAATATTTGAAGAGTTATCATAACTATCACCAATATAAAAACTCAATGTATCCATTTTCAATAAAGATAAACTTACTGAAGATTCTATCTCTAACTCCAGAGTACTCGTTGTATCAGCATTTGATTTATAAAGAGTTTCTTTGAGAGATAATGGATAGACAGTCAAATCTGAAGTAGTCACAAATGTACACGCAGTATCATCAATAGTTTTAGAATTTACATATGTTCCCTTTTGAACAATAGTAGACTCTTGTAAGCTCGGTTTTGGAGTAAACTCTAAAATTGAGAGAGCAGGTACAGGTCTTAGGTAGTGGGGGAAGAGAATATTCATTAAACTATGAATAACTTCAGGAAATTCATCATCTAATTTTTGCTGCAATAAACCAGTAAGAAAGGAGACACCTTCCAAAAGTCTTTCGGCATCGGGGTCAGCACTTTGGGAGACTAAAAGAGGTGCTACGGATGGATGTTCTTTTGAAAAATCTTTTGCTAATGTACGGATTTTACTTAGTTCATTCTGAAAATACTTTTCAAAAGATTTCTCATTCATAAATTGCTACTTTTCCATCTGGTTTTATTGCTGTCTCAAACATAACAGGAATATTATTGTGTTCACTCAGTTCTGCTTCTATTTTAAAATGCATGACAGTAGATTGATTTTCTTGTTTAGCATACTGCACTTTTAAGTTACTCAAACGCGGTTCAAATCTCATTATAGTTTTTTCTAAACTTTTTTCCATATTTTCAACATACTCCCCATAAGAAGTATCATGAAAATTTGTCACATCAGGAATACCAAAATCATAAGAGATTATAGCACTTCCCTGTTTTGTAGAAAGAATCTTTCCAACATACTCAAGTATAGACTGTAACTCAACATCTACACTCAACACATCTGGACGATAGTTCGGATCTTTTTCCATCCGAACTATTCGTTCTAATAATCTCTCTTTAAACATTGTTTATGATGATTTTGGTTGTTTCCAATCATCTTCAGCTTCTATACCATCTGGTTCATATGTTACAGTAATTTTTTCATAAGAGAATGAAATAACTTCCATATCGTGGTATGGCTTGTTCTCTGCTAAGAATGTTAAAGGCTTATACTGTTTTGTTGATACAACGATAGCATTCTCAAGCTTTACAGTATAGTAATGCTCCTCTTGACCCTTTTCATTGATACGAAAATATTTTAGTTCAAAAGATTTCATATGCTCACCAGATGTTACAGCTTGCATAAGTTTTGGTGATGCTTGGTCTAGATGCTTAGTAATACTAAATGGTAAATGCACTCTTTGCCCTGTTGGCATACCAGTATGTGTATCACGAGGAATCTCTATTTCATGTTCTATAGCATATACTAAGATTGATTTTTCACGCCCTTTTTGTGCTACATCACCCTCAATTTTACCTTGGTTTGTACCTTCTAATGTTAAATAACTTGTCATTGCCATAATATATCCTTTTTATTTTTTTATTTTTTATTCTTTTTCTAATTTACCGACAAGTGATAATTCAAATGATGAGCCCATATATTTAAAGTGAGGCACGACTTTAAGTGTCACTTTATACCATCCAGGATCACCCTCAACATCACTTACATCAATTTGCGCTTTATGAAGAGGTCGTCTACTTCTCACACCGGCAGAAGGATTTTCTTGATCAGACACATACTGACGAATCCAGTTGTTCAGTTCATCTTCGAGTTCACCTCTTGACTTCCATGTTCCAATATTTTCCCTCTGAATCACTTTAATATAATGAGCGAGTCGTGAGACTATAAAAGTATATGGAAGTTGTGTACCAAGCTTATAGTTAAGTTCAGCCTGCTTTCCTTCTGGAGTATTTCCAAATACTTTTGGTTTTTGAACAGAGTTTGCTGAGAAAAATGCAGCATTATCACTTCCTTTTCTCATAGTCAATGCCATAAAACCTTCATCTGCAAGTTCTAGTTCTCTTCTTTCTGAAATCAAAATATCTGTTGGTATTTTTGTTTGTAACGCACCCATTGACTCAAAATTATAAACAGGTAAATCTTCAACAGCACCACCACCTTGTGGACCAATAATATTTGATGACCAACGATAAGAAGCAAAACTTTTACTAATGTTTGCAGCAAATGCAAAAGCAGAATTACCCCATGCAAAGTCATCATTTGAACCAGAAACATCCTCTTCATATCCAAAACTTTTTACTTTTTTAGTCTCTTCACCATACGGTGTTCTTAGTAAAAATCTTGAAACTGTTAAACCTAGGTTGCGAGCATCTTCAGACTCTCTAAAAGATCGCCACTTTGTATACTGAGGCATTTCAAAGATTGATTTTAAATCTTTGAGTTTAGGTAATTCTGAGAAGTTTTCAACCCCAAACATTTTAGGAGAAGTAGCACTAATAAATGGAGCATGCATCATTGTAGCCACACTCGCCATATTTTGCATCAAGGCTATATCTTCTGAAGAGTGTCCAAACTCATAGTTACCTACCATCAAGCCATAGGGTTGTCCACCAAACTGACCAAATTCTGCCGTATATCCTAGTTGATACAGAGCTGATTTTGTAATCTCTGGAGCATCTTCAAAATCATCTAAAAGCTCCTCTTTTTTGACATTTAACATCTCTACTTTAATGTTTTCACGAAAGTCAGTCTTATCTACTAAAGATTTTAAAGATCTCCACGAAGATTCCATTTTTTGAAATTCTTTATTGTGTAAAACAGCATCCATTTGCTTGCTCAACTTTGAGTCAATGTCTGCTATCATATTATCAACGATGGCACTAGATACTTTTTCACCTTCCATCTGAGGCTTTAAGAGTTCATCAATAAAAGCTTGCACGCCCTGTTTTGTGATAGAGTAACCCTCATCATTGGGTTTCATTTTCGTTTGTTGTACAATTTCATCTATTAAAGAGAGGGACTCAGTTTCACTACTTGTAGCTTCTTGAGATTGTTGTTCTTGCTCAGCCATTTCTACTCCTCCTCATCTAGTTTAAGTTCTTTTATCAGAGTTTCACGAGCTGCATCATCAGTAACAAGAGACTGAATCAATTTACGAAATTCTGGAACATTTCCCAAGGGACCTTTTAAGGCAGTCAAAGCATCTCTTAAGTCTAAAAGTTTTTTGAGTTCAGGAACTTCTTTGACAATGTTGTCAGGTTCAAAGTCTCTCATATTTTTAAACTCTAGTTTTGTTGAGAGATTACTCTCTTCTTCACCCTCTTTTGGTTCACTTAAATGATTTGGGACTGACATTTCAAGACTTAATCCCTGTCCTTCCATAACATCATTAAAATTATCTTTATCTACATTTATGGCTTTTCTTTCATCCAAAGACTTGTCATCTTCCCGACCGATAAAATCACCCATCACTAACATTTTCAGTGGTAACTCAACACCTTCAGTCTGATCACCAGTATCTGGTTTATATACAATATTTACGCGCTCTTTAGGAGCTACAGAACCATCCTTACCCATATCAATCCTCCTTCATTTATATCTAACTTACATTGATTATATAACATCTAAGTTAAAGGGAATATAAATTTAACTTAAAACAATCATAATTAGCTGACTAGGTACTAAACATGCACCTTCTGTGTTCATCATCCCACCATTTTGCCCAGTTTCGCTTGTAAGTTTTACGGCTGGGGCACCTTTTAACATGAGAGTTTCACTTCCCATCAGATAACGAGTTGGTCCCATTATCATGCCCGATACTACTCCTAAATTTACACCAGCTTCATCTCCATTACTCAGTGGTATTTCACTTAACATATTAAGTGAAGGTGTACCATCCACTAAAATATTCATAGCTGTTGTCGGTGGCAGTGCTGTTGTACTCATCGATATATTTGGATAGGGTATTGGAACAGGACCTCCGGGGGTAGGTGTAAGACAGACATTTGGAAATGCCAAATTTTGCGCATTATTTATTGTAAGTTGAAACATTATTTATCCTTTAACCCATATTTATTTGATCTGCATCAATTTTGATTTGACCATCTGCAATAGTAACCTGCTCTTTCACACTATATATATCACTGCCCTTCACAACTTTTCTACTTGAGCCACACTGTAGTTCAATATGCTCTTCTACTTGTTGCGTTACACTTCTGTTTTTCATACTTAAGTTTTCTATAAAACCTTGAAATGTCGTTACAACACTGTTATATATCTCTGATTGCATTGTAAGCAATTGACTTAAAAAACTCACTTCAGAGATAACAACTTTTGCCTCTTTTGCAAAACCATTAATACCTCTTTTTGCTTCAAGCGTAATATCACTCTCACTCACAAGGCGTATACTACTTGCAACAATATCTATATGAGTACTCTCTTTCCTTTGTAAAATATCAGTAATGTAGAGACTCTCATCATCTTGGTAGAGAAGAACAGTATCATTTTTTTGAGGTTTCACAAGACAACTAAAAGCTTTCTTCGCTTTATATGTTTTATTATCATTTTGACATACAAAAACATCTTGAGACACTGCAACTATTTTTGCTTTAAATCTATCTAATGTTAGATTATATGGTGGATTTTTAGACATAATTTTCTTCCTTAAATATAGATTGTGGGATACTCCACTCCTCTGCTTCTTTGAGCTCTTTGTCTGTATATCTTATGTCAGTTGTATTTGCCTGATTCAAAGAACTCTCTTGAAGTTCTGTTTTGTGCATTGTCGCATGAGAGAGATTGGTACCTAAAAAATGAACATTTTGCAGTGAAGCATAATTAAAGTTCACATACCTTGCATCAGCATCTGAAAAATTGGTCTCTTTTGCCTCTGCCGATACAAAATATGTCTGCTGAAGATTACTTCTTGAAAAATTCGTTAACTCTAGTTTCGCTGCTTCAAAATTACTCTGATATAAATCTGCACCTCTGAAATCAGCCAATTTTAAATTTGCTTTCATAAAGATTGCATTATGTGCTTTTGCATTTTTAAAACTACAAGATTCCAAGTTCGCTTCAAAAAAATTACTCTGTGAGACATCTGCATTGTCAAAATTACTATGATTTAAATCAGAACTATTAAACTGTACCATATTTAATTTCATACCTGAAAAATTTTGTTCTTGAAGTGAACACTCCATTAAAACACATTTAGTGAGATTTGTTTTCACAAACTTTGTATCACTCATATCATTTTGAAAAAAAGTTGTAGATA
>JALSUU010000050.1 GCA_027071075.1 Sulfurimonas sp.
AGTACTTATTTAAAGGTAAAATCTATAAAGAAAAAATTAGTATGAATATTAACAATCAAATTGATGTCACTATTAAAGAGAATATAAATATTAATCTCAAACAGAGTAGTGTTGATATTAATGAGGTTCTACGAGCGATTAAAGAGATTAATGTAAGCAATGAAAACAATAATAGCAAAGCATTTAATGTACTCATTCATGGGGGAAAATCACAACTTTATGTGAGTGATAAACGAGCAATATTATATGATACACTCGATATTCAATACTACAATACTGTTTTAACAGCGCAACTTGAATATAAAAAAGGGAAAGCAGGTCTCCAACTTGCTAATAATAAATTTCATGTATATGGAAAAGAGTTTAATGATAAGTTTATGAATAGACTCTTTGCCCTTTCAAAATTTAAAAATGGTACTTTAGACTTCTCTATAAATGGTGATATAGATAACTATACGGGTGTTCTTTATGTTAATAAGACAATTATAAAAAAGTATAAAACCCTCAATAATATCTTAGCATTTATAAATACTGTTCCCTCTCTTGTTACCTTTAATGTACCAGGGTATGCAAAAGAGGGTCTCAAGGTAAATAAAGCGTATATGATGTTCACTTCTGCAGATGAGAAGTTTAATATTAGTGATATCTATCTCAACTCTAAAGAGATAGATATTTTAGGAAAAGGAACCGTGGATCTTAAAAACTCTTTTATAGATTTGATATTGAATTTGAAAACAGATTTAGGAAGTGATCTAGCAAAAGTGCCACTTGTTGGGTATGTTATATTAGGACAAGACTCAATCTCTACAACACTCAGTATTAAGGGAGACCTTGCAAATCCTAAAGTAAAATCTCTTATAGCTAAAGATATCATTGTAGCACCTTTAAACATTATAAAAAGAACCTTACTCTACCCTTACAAGCTACTTAAAAAGAAAAAAACTCATAAGTAAGAATAAACAAAGACCCTACTCGTTTCTAAGAACTGTTAAGATATCTACTTCACTTGCTTTTTTAGCTGGATAGTAAGCAGAACCTACAACTATAACAAAAGCACCTACCACAATAGAGATAAAGTCTGCGAAACTTAAATCAAGAGGTAGTGTAGATGTAGGGTATACATCTTTTGGCAGTGATATAATATCAAAACTCCCTAAAATCCAGATACCGCTTAAACCAAAAAATGTTCCTGCAGTAATACCACCAATACCGATGATTATACCTAAGTATAAAAATACCTTTTTAATCTCTGCTCTTGTAGCACCTAAAGAGAGTAAAAGTGCTATTTCTGAGCGTCTATTCATCACAGTCATAAGAAGTGACGATATAATATTTATCGCTGCTATTAGTATAATAAGCATTAAAACTATAAAAAGTGACATCTTTTCCATCTCTAAAGCAGCAAAGAAATTTAAGTTATCTTCCCACCACCCTTTAATACCTGCTTCAATAGGCAATACACTCTTAATCTTCACAATATCTTCATGTGGATGATCTGAATATATATGGATACCATCATACATATTACTTGGCATATGCATCAACGCTTGAAGGGCTTCTATAGTTGTGTAACTATACGCTTTATCATAAGCTGTAAGTCCTGAATCAAATACTGACCTTATTTTAAAACGCTTTACCTTTGGCGTTATAGAGAGTCCACCTGGTTCTGTATTTGTAAAAATATACATCAGTTTATCATCTATAAATAGATTAAACTCATCTTTGAGACTTTTACCGACTAGAACATCAAACTTTTTAAATGTTTTACCATTAATCGCATCACCTAAAATGGTGTTTACCTCTGCTTCATCTTGAAAATTTACACCAAAGAGATAACCACCTTCAAGTTGAAAGTTATTTTTGACCATTACTGAAGATTGTACATAAGGACTAAATTTTAGGTTTGGGAATTTTGATTCTAAATCTATAAGAAGATTTTCATTGACTCCACCGTAAAACTTAGGAAGAATTGTTAAGGGGTAGTTCATAATCGTGAGTTTTTTTTCAAACTCTTTGTCAAAACCACTCATAAGTGCCATGGCTATTAAAAGAACCATAACACCTAAGGTAATTCCTAAAAAAGCTAAAAGTGCAGAGAGGAAGATAAATGGCTGCTCTTTATCAAAACGAAGAAATCTTTTGACAAGATAAGCGACTATTGATGTTTTCAAGAAGCAAATACACCTTTTTTAGGACCACTTTTACCACAACACTGCTTATACTTTTTACCACTTCCACAAGGACATGGATCATTTCTTGCTACCTTTTTTTCCATAACTTCTTCATCATCAGAATCTGTTAGATTAAGATGCATTTGCATCTCTTGTTGATGCTGTTCTAAGGCTCTTTGTTCCGCAATAGCGGCAGCTTCTTCTTCAGCAGACTCCACTTTAAATTGAATAACTTGAAGCGTTCGTACTGTGTTAAATTTAATATCACTAATCAGTTCTGTAAAAAGATTATAACTCTCTTTTTTATACTCAACAAGTGGATCTTTTTGGTTATATGCGCGTAGTCTAATACCTGTTTTCATACTGTCCATCGCATAAAGATGGTCTCTCCAAGAGCTATCTAACTCTTTTAAGTAAAACTCTTTTGCAATATCTTGACGCACATTTACCTCAAGAATACTCATTTTTGTATCATAGCTATTTTTAAGCCCCTCTGTAACTTCAGAAACAAGTTCTTCGTACTCTAAACCCTCTAAATTCTCAAGTGATACTTCAAAGTTCATTTTTTCAAGAAGTAGCTCTGAAAGTTTATGAAGATTAAAATCTTCTCTTGCTCCACCATTAAAGATATCTGAACTCTCTAATAAAAATACAACATATTCCTCTCTTACTTCATCTATTTTTGATTCAATATCATACTCAGCACTCAGAAGTTGATTTCTAAATTTGTATACAATTTTTCTCTGCTCATTTGCAACATCATCATACTCAACAATCTGCTTACGCCCTTCATAGTGCATATTTTCAACTTTTTTCTGTGCCTTTTCAACCGCACGCGTTACCATTTTAGACTCTATATACTCACCATCTTCAACACCAAGTCTTTCCATGATGGATTTAATCTTATCACTTCCAAAAATACGAAGCAGGTTATCTTCCAAAGAGAGATAAAACTGTGTAGTACCTGCATCACCTTGGCGACCAGATCTACCACGAAGTTGATTATCTATACGACGGTTTTCATGTCTCTCAGTTCCGAGGATGTAAAGACCACCAAGTGCTCTTACTTCATCATTTACCTTAATATCAACACCCCGACCAGCCATGTTTGTAGCAATGGTTACAGCACCTTTTGTACCTGCAGACTTAATAATCTCACCCTCTTGCTCATGATTTTTAGCATTTAAAACTGTATGTGCAATTTTTTCTTGCTTAAGAACATTATGAAGTATTTCAGATTTTTCTATTGATGCAGTACCTATTAAAATAGGTTGTCCAGTTTCATTTAATTTTTTTACAGTATCTATAACAGCACGAAATTTTTCCTCTTCTGTTTTATAAATAAGGTCATTTAAATCTTTTCTAGCAATAGGAATATTTGTAGGAATAGAGACAACATCAAGATTATAAATCTGTGCAAACTCTGTTGCTTCTGTCTCAGCTGTTCCTGTCATACCTGCGAGTTTATCATACATTCTAAAGTAGTTTTGGAATGTAATATCAGCTAAGGTTTGTGTCTCCTCTTTTATCTCAACACCCTCTTTCGCTTCAAGTGCTTGATGGAGACCCTCAGAGAAACGACGCCCTTCACTAATACGCCCCGTAAACTCATCAACTATCATAACTTCACCATCACGAACAACATAGTCTACATCTATTTCAAAAATATAGTTAGATTTGAGGGCTTGGTCTAAGTTGTGTGAGAGTGATGCATTTTCAGCACTGTAGAGATTTTCCACTTCAAAAAGCTCTTCCGCCTTAGTAATCCCCTCTTCTGTAATAAGAATCACTCTATCTTTTTCATCAACTGTAAAATGTTCATCTTTAGTAAGTCCTAAAGCTACACTGTTTGCCCTAAAGTAGTCCTGCATATTTCTATTTGTTGGACCTGAAATGATAAGTGGCGTTCTTGCTTCATCAATTAAAATAGAATCCACTTCATCCACGATAACGAAATGATGCTCACCCTGAGCCATCTGTTCACGAGAGTAACTCATATTATCTCTTAAATAGTCAAATCCAAACTCATTATTTGTACCGTAGGTAATATCTGCTTCATAAGCAGCTTTTTTCTCTGCTGGATCATGCATAGTCTCTAAAATAGTTCCTACACTGAATCCAAGAAAATTATACAAAGGTGACATCTCTGAAGCATCACGAGAAGCGAGATAATCATTCACTGTTACTAAGTGAACTCCTCTTCCCTCCATAGCATTTAAAGCAATAGCTAAGGTTGCAACAAGTGTTTTACCTTCACCAGTTTTCATCTCTGCAATTCTTCCCTCATGCAAAGCCATACCACCAACTAGCTGTACATCAAAATGGCGCATTCCAAGTGTTCTCTTACTCGCTTCTCTTGTAATAGCAAAAGAATCAGACAAGACATCATCTAAAGTTTTTTCTTGATTTTGTACGGAAGTTTTGAGCGCTGTAAAAGCAGCTTGTAACTCTTCATCACTCAAAGGCTCATATTGACTCTCAAGAGCGTTAATTTTTTTTATTTTTTTATTATATTTTTTTAATTCTCGGTCATTGGATGTTCCAAAAACCTTTCCCATGAATGCTTGTAGCATTTGCAGCCTTATATAAATCACTATATAGTTTACTATATAGTAAAAATGAAATTGCATCATTTTACCACATTTAACCAAAATTATGCAATGATAGATGAAATTTTTAACTTTTTACTGCATCCTTTGAGTTAAAGTGAAATAAAGTCTAATGATTTTTTTGCTATACTCTACTTTAAAAAACAAGGATACTAATTGAAATATATCTTACTACTATTAGTCATGAAAAGTTTAGCTTTTGCAAATGATTTAAATATACACTCATTTGAAGCTGATTTTCAACAGGTTGTTACAAACGAAAAGAACAATAAACTCGAGTATAAAGGGCATATTACTGCTCTTAAACCACAGTATGCTCTATGGCAGTACAAGAAACCTACACAAAAGAGTATATTCATCAATGATAATAGAGTTACTATTATAGAACCAGATATCGAACAAGCCATTATTAAAAAAATTAGTGGTGATTTTGATTTTTTTAATATTATAAAAAATGCTACAAAAATCAGTAAAAATGTATATAAGACAAAATTTCAAAACATAGAGTATAAAATAAAAATAGAGAATGCAAAAATAATCTCAATCTCTTATAGTGATGAACTTGAAAACAGTATTGTTATAGAGTTCTCAAACCAGATACAAAACAAAGAGATAGGTAAAAATATATTTATACCTATTGTACCTCAAGATTATGATATTATAGAAGGTTAATAGAGGGTTTTCCCGTGTAATATCCTTGGGAGTAATCCACTCCCAACCCTTTTACAATATTAAAAATTTCTTCATTTTCAACATGTTCAGCTATGGTTTTAATACCACTTCTTTTTGCAAAATCAACTATACTTTTTACAACAAGCCTATGCTCCGTATCACCACTGAGAGATTTAATAAAAGAACCATCTATTTTAATATACTCAGCATTCAAGTCAAACATACGACTATAGGCAGATTTATCTGTTCCAAAATCATCAACAATCACATGAAAACCTTCTTCTTTAAGTTCAATAATCTGACGGTCAAGCTCTATGCTTTTATTTACTATGATATCTTCAACTATTTCCAGATGCACACGAGAAGGTGCAATCTCATATTTTTTACACTTATAGTCTAAAAACTTCACCAAATAGTTCTCATGTAAATCATGCATGCTAATATTGATAGAAAAATTATAGTCATTGTTTTTAAAAAGTTTGAATGTTTTATCTATCACTGATTTGGTGATTTGGGTTAAGAGACCAACCTGCTTGGCACTCTTTATAAACATATTTGCATCAATTAATTTACCATTTTCATCCACAAGTCGGCATAAAACTTCATAATGCTTTGTCTGTACACTTGAATTCGAAACTATAGGTTGATAATAGGTTAAAATTTTATCTTCATCAAATGCTTTTTGAAGTACTCCTACCCAGTAAAGACTCTCTCTTTGCTCTTTCATATAACGAGAGTATGGATCATATACAACAACTTGATTACCACTAAAAAAACGAGCCTCTTTTGAAGCAGATTTTGAGTTTATAAAAAGTTTATTGCCTATTCCATGGTCAATACCGATAGAAAAAACAATATAGTGACAATGCCCATCAAACTCAACAGGTGTCTCTTTAAAAAGTGACTGAATCTGTCTTGCTAGTATTAAGGCTTGCTCTTTTGCGGGTTCATCTAAAAGAATAACAAACTCATCTGCAGTTATATGGTATAGACCTGCATTTGTAGGTAGAAACATTCCAAGTCTTGAAGCCACCTCTTTTAAAAGTTTATTTGCTTTACCCATTCCATAAGTAGTATTTACAAAATCAAAATGATCTATATTAAGATAAATGATACCCTTTTCACTCCCTCCAAGAACTTCTTGGAGTGCAAACCTACTTGGTAATTTTGTAAGCTCATAAATATTTCTATTTATATGTACACTATCTTTGTACATCTCTATTTGTTTATGAAGTGCCTTTTCATTCATCATAAAACGACCAATTTTCTTTTTGACTGCTGTTAAGTCTTCTTGGAGTTTCCTTACTTCTGTACTCATAAATTTTCGGTTATGCTCAAGCTTTAAAGATATGTTTAAAATAGAGTCAAGCAGTTCAGAGGTTTTAAAAGGCTTTTGATATAGGGCAGCTATATCTAATTTATAAAATTCTACAATCTCTTCTATAAGTTTATTAGGTGTTGTTAAGATGATTTCTTGAAATGGGCTAGAGGATTTTATATTTTTAATAAGATTTGGTGTATCCATTATGTTGGAAAAAGAGTCTACAATCACTATATCATAACTATTTATCTTTAAATAGCCTAAACCTAAGGTTGCATCACTCGCACTATCTACAGTTCCAAACACTTTTTTTAAAATATTTGTAATTGCTAACAAAAACTCTTCATTTTCATCAATGTATAGTAAGGATAATGTTTTGGTGACTGGTAGTAAATCTTTTAACTCTGCCATAATAGGACCTTAAAATATAAGTTTTTATTATTGTAGCATGTTATTGTTAATGAAGGCATGAGCTAGAAAATTCTAGCTCATAAGAAGGTTTATACTGGTTTAACAGTTACACCATATTTACTTTCAGCTGTATCACGAGCTTCTAAGTGGTAGCCAGCAATTTCGTTGAAGTTAAGATATTTATAAATATCTGCCTCTTTACCAGCGATTTTTGCAGGAACTATGTCCATATACTCAGCTGGCGTTGGAATACGACCAAGTTTAGCACATACAGCAGCAAGTTCTGCAGAACCAAGATAAACCTGAGTATCTTTACCAAGACGGTTGTCAAAATTACGCGTTGATGTTGAAAAAACAGTAGAACCTACACGAGCAGATGCTTGGTTACCCATACATAAAGAACAACCTGGAACTTCAGTATGTGCCTCAATAGCCTTATACACATCATAATAACCTTCGTTAATAAGTTGCTGCTCATCCATTCTAGTTGGTGGAACAATCCAGAATTTTTCAACTGCTACAGCAGACTCACCACGCATAACTTCACCAGCGGCACGGTAGTGACCGATGTTTGTCATACAAGAACCTAAGAATACTTCATCAATTTTTGTTCCAGCTACTTCTGAGAGAAGTTTTACATTATCTGGATCATTTGGACAAGCAAGAATTGGCTCAGTAATACTGTTTAAGTCAATGTTAATTACCGCTGCATACTCTGCATCTTCATCTGGTTTCATAAGTGATGGATTTGCTAACCACTCTTTCATCTTTTCAACACGGCGAGCAAGAGTACGCTTATCTTCATATCCATCTGCAATCATAGACTCTAAAAGCACTACATTTGATTTCAAATACTCTTCAATTGGTGCAGTATTTAAAAGAACTGTACATGCAGCTGCAGAACGCTCAGCAGAAGCATCAGAAAGCTCAAATGCTTGTTCTGCTTTAAGATTAGGAAGACCTTCTATCTCTAAAATACGACCAGCAAAAATATTTTTCTTACCAGCTTTTGGAACAGTTAAAAGACCATCTTGAATTGCTTGATAAGGAATAGCGTTTACAAGGTCACGGAGAGTGATACCTGCTTGCATCTCACCACTAAATCTTACAAGAACAGACTCAGGCATAGTTAAAGGCATACTACCAGTCACTGCAGCAAACGCAACAACACCAGAACCACCAGGGAAAGAGACACCAAGAGGGAAACGAGTATGACTATCAGCACCAGTTCCAACAGTATCAGGAAGTACCATTCTGTTTAACCAAGAGTGAATAACTCCATCACCAGGACGAAGCGCTACACCAGAACGGTTCGAAATAAAGTCAGGAAGTGTATGCTGCATAATTACATCAGATGGTTTTGGATATGCCGCTGTATGACAGAAAGATTGAAGTACTAAATCTGCATTGAAACCAAGTGCTGCAAGCTCTTTAATCTCATCACGAGTCATAGGACCCGTTGTATCTTGACTCCCAACTGTACTCATCTCTGGTTCAACATACATACCAGGACGAACACCAGCAAGATTAGAAGCTTTTCCTACCATTTTTTGTGCTAAAGTGAAACCTTTACCTGTATCAGCGGGTTGCTCTGCTGTTAAGAAGATATCAGAAGCTGGCATACCTAAACAAGCACGCGCCTTAGAAGTTAAACCACGACCAATAATAAGTGGAATACGACCACCAGCACGCACTTCATCAGTAATAGTATTTGGGTTAAGTTTAAAAGTAGCTATGCACTCACCATCTTTATGTGCTTCACCTTTGTATGGATAAATAGTAACAATATCACCAGTTTCCATCTTAGAAACATCAAGCTCTAATGGAAGAGCACCAGAATCTTCACAAGTTGCGAAAAAGATAGGAGCGATAATTCCACCAAGAACAACACCACCAGTACGCTTATTAGGAACACCAGGAATATCTACACCCATATGCCACTGCACAGAGTTAACACCTGACTTTCTTGAAGAACCAGTACCAACAACATCACCAACATAAGAGATTGGATGTCCTTTTTTCTTTAGTTCAGCAATAGTTTCTAATGGTTTTTCCATCTTATTAACTAAGAAAGAGTTAGCATGAAGAGGAATATCTGAACGAGTAAAAGCTTCTGATGCAGGAGAAAGGTCATCTGTATTTGTTTCACCTGGAACTTTATAAACTGTTACAGTAATCTCCTCCGCTAAAGCATCTTTACCAGTAAACCATTCAGCATTCGCCCATGAAGTCATAACTTCTGTAGCAGCTGCATTTCCAGCCTTATGAAGCTCTTCAACATCATTAAATGCATCATATACAAGAAGTGTTTTATTTAGTGCAGAAACAGCTTCTTTTACAACAGCTGGATTTGAAGATGAAAGTGCATCAATCATTGGTTTTACATTATATCCACCAAGCATCATACCTAGCATCTCTACTGCTTTTTCAGGAGTAATAGCATCAACAGTTACATTAGCAGCTGCTACATCATTCAAAAATGCTGCTTTTACATATGCTGAATCATCAACACCAGGTGCTACACGATTTGTAAGTAGGTCAAGTAACTCATCTGTACACTCTTTTTTAATTAATTCTATAAGTTCTGCTGTTTGCTCAGCTGAAAGTGGTAAAGGTGGAACACCAAGTGTCTCACGCTCAGCAACATGCGCTTTGTAATCTTCTAAAAATGCCATTGTCATTCCTGTTAATTTAATTTGAGTGATTATAGCTAAAGATAAGCAACCATTTTTAATTGTGTTACTAATGTAAACACAAAGCTATGATTATATTTTAAATATGTAGTAAAAAGTAACAGTTAAAGTTTTCTCTTTTTAAGTTCTAAATCGATAAAATTTCTATCTTTCCCATGATAGTTCCCCTTTAACCACTCTAAATAGGAATTGGGAATTTCACTATAAGACATTCCTTTGTATTGTCCAAAACTTACTCTATTGATATCTAATTGTTTGAGGGGGTTATTAATAAGTATTGGGCTTAAAGAACTATTTTTTATAAGATTTACAAACTCTTCAAACTCTAGTTTTTTTTGAATTATAAAAGTATAAGTAGTAAAGTCAAAAATTCCTTTGCGAGCGTTAACAAATCTCTCAATAGATTGAATCTGTTCAACAGATAAACTCTCTAAATTTTGCACTAAAACTTTAAAAGAGTTTTTATATGCAGTAAAATAAAACTTTGGTTTCACTATCATAGCTTAGAGAATACTCCGAATACCTTTAGTATTTGGAGAAGAGAGAACACCTTCATGTTCAAGTTGTTCTATTATATTAGCAGAACGATTATAACCTATTTGTAGTTTTCTTTGAAGATAAGATATAGATGTTTTTTTATCAGTTAAAATAACATTTTTCGCTTCTTCATAGAGTTCATCTAACTCTTCATAGGATTCTCCTGATGATGCACTACTTTGCGCCGTCTCTTCAAGTAAAAAGCTTTTATCATAGTTTGGTTCTCTTTGTGCTTTTATAAACTCAACAATCTTCTCTATCTCATCTTCTGTTGCCCATGGAGCATGAAGACGGACAAGTCCTGTAGATCCTGGAGGAGTAAATAACATATCTCCTCGACCAAGCAGTGACTCTGCACCCATCTGATCTAAGATGATTTTACTATCTATCTTCTGCCCTACTCTATAAGAGATACGCGAAGGGAGATTTGCCTTAATAAGACCTGTTACAACATCAACAGATGGTCTTTGTGTCGCTACAATTAAGTGAATACCACAAGCCCGAGATTTTTGAGCAAGTCTTGCAATACTTACTTCAACATCTTTCCCACTTGTCATCATAAGATCTGCTAACTCATCTATAATTACAACGATAAAAGGAAAATGCTCACCACCCTCTTTTTTTACTTTTGCATTATAGTTTTCAATATTTTTCGTTCTTGTCTCTGCCATAAGTTCATAACGACGCTCCATCTCTGCTACCATGTTATTGAGAGCTGCTATGGCTTGTTTTGGTTTCGTTATAACTGGAGTAAGCAAGTGTGGAATATCATTATATGTTGAAAATTCCAGCATTTTTGGATCTATCATCAAGAGTCTCAGTTGATCTGGTGAGTTTTTATAAAGAAGAGAGAGTATCATAGCATTTATACCCACACTCTTTCCACTTCCTGTTGTACCTGCTATAAGCAAGTGTGGAAGCTTCTTTAAGTCAGTTACAAAAGGTTTTCCTACTATATCTTTTCCAAGTGCTATTGTAAGATGTGAAGAAGAGTCTTTAAACAGTTTATCATCTAAAATTTCACGAAGATAAATAGTATCAAAGGTATCATTTGGTATCTCTATTCCTACTACATCTTTACCAGGAATAGGTGCTTGAATCCGAATAGTCTCGGCAGAGAGAGCCATCGCTAAATCATCTTGAAGATTTAATATCTTACTCACTTTTACATTAGCAGCAGGTTTAAATTCAAATGTTGATACAACAGGACCAGCATAAGTTCTTACAACATCCCCATCAATTTTAAAGTGTGCAAGTTTTTCAATAAGATAACGGATTTTATCATCAAGTTCAGATTCATCAATACTTTTTGCAGTTGTTTTTGGTTTTTGTAAAAAATCAACAGAAGGCAGTTTAAAATTCTTAGGTTTTTCAACTTCCCCTTTTTCAATAGTAGCAAGAAGTTTAGCATTTTCCTCTAACTCTTGAACTATAACTGTATTTTTTTGCTCTTTTACCTCTTCGACTAAATCTAAAATATTTTTATTCTCTTTTGATTTCTTTGAAGGAGTCTCTTTTTTAGGTTTCTCTTCACTCTCTTCTTTGCGTAAATACGCTGGCTGATCTATCTCTAAACTTTCTTGAGTATCTTCCTCTTCAAGTTCTTCTTCTATCTCAATATCAATTACATCAGGCTCTATAGTTGTTTGAGTTAGTTTCTCTTTCTCTTCATGCTTTTCTTGAGCAACCTTTTCTTTGAACTCTATTTTTTTTGTTTTTTTATCAAAAAATCTAGGCTTTTTAATATTTATTTTATTAAGTAAACCATCAAAAATATCAGATGTATTTTTATCTAAAATAATAACTATAGATACCCAAGTAATAATAATCCAAAAAATCCATAAGCCAAAAGAGCCTATATATGGGCTTAGAAAATCTACAAAATCAGCCCCAAACTTTCCACGAAACTCACCTTCTACTAATAAGCCTTGCGCTAAAAGAAAAGAGAAAAAGAGTAAAAATGAAGCAATAGTAAGCTCTGCTTTACGAAAATCAAAACTACTATTTTTATAAAACCTATAGAGAGGGTAAAGAAGTGCAAAAAGGTAAATAAATGCTATATATCCAAAATAGAGCTGATTAAATAATGAGAACCTTGCCCCATAACTTCCCATTAATTCACTCTCACCAAGAAGAGTTGAAAACCCAAGATAAACTAAAACACCAAAAATTACAATAAAAAGAGTATCTTTCAAACTATTT
>JALSUU010000051.1 GCA_027071075.1 Sulfurimonas sp.
CACTTGAAGCATAAGTAAATGCCACATCACAACCCTTTGATGCAAACTCATAAACGATAGCCTTACCGATACCACGAGTACCACCACTAATAAATAAAACTTTACCTTTGAAATCTTGCATACTATAGTCCTTTTATTTCGTAACTTTTCATTACTTCTTCAATTTTTTTCATATTTTCTACACTTGGTGCTACAAGTGGAAGTCTATACTCTAGTGTTTCTATAAGTCCCGCGATATACATAGCTGCTTTTACTGGAATAGGGTTCGATTCACAAAACATCACTGAGTTGATAGGGTAGAGCTTATCGTTAATCGCTTTGGCTTGTGCAAAGTTTCCTGCTAAGGCTTCTCTTACTAGCTCTGACTTCATATCAGGAAGTAAGTTTGAAGTTACAGAAGTGATACCTGCACCACCATTTGCGAGGATAGGATAGTCTATAGCATCATCTCCTGAAAAGACTTTCAACTCAGGTCTACGAGATAAAAGTTCAACAGTACGCTCTAAACTACCAGTAGCCTCTTTTACTCCATAGATGTTTTTTACATCATCAAAAAGACGAATAGTTGTATCTGCAGAGATATCCACACCTGTACGACCGGGAACATTATAGAGCATAAAAGGAAGTTCACTTACCGCTTCAGCTATGGCTTTATAGTGTTGATAAAGTCCCTCTTGAGATGGTTTATTATAGTATGGACTTACAGAAAAAACTGCATCAACACCTGCTTTTTGTGCATGTTTTGCTATCTCTATCGCTTCTGCAGTAGCATTTGATCCAGCACCTGCAAGAACCTTAGTTGCAGTACCTTTACAAACCTCCACAGCGATTTCAATACAACGCTTATGCTCATCATGCGTAAGTGTAGCACTCTCCCCCGTTGTTCCAACAGGACAAACAGCATTCATACCATTGTTGATCTGTCTTACGATAAGTGCAGCATAACTCTGCTCATCTAGTTTTCCATTTTTAAATGGTGTTATAAGTGCGGTTGAAGAACCAGTTACTATATTCATCTAATAGCCTTTAAATTAATGATGGAATTATATCTAAAAAGTATTAAATAAATGGTATATTATTTAAAGTATGTTATACTTCTAACTGGGAACAATGTAACTCCAAATAACTTAACTAACTATTAAGTCGTATGAGGTGAAAAGGCTAGGGCTTCGGTCTTAGCCTTTTTTTTTGCCATTTTTTTATGGTTGGTTTGTGGTGTGGGTGGGAACTTCATACTAGGTTTTACAATGTTCCCCAAAACAATAGTGGTCTTTTTAATTTTGATGGTGCTTACACCGCTCATATATTAATCAAAACAGAGGGATTAGTTACCCCTCTGACTACTATTTTTTCAGTATAACCGTTGTTGATTTATCAAAGTTAAAATACTTCTGTGCAATTTTCTGTACTTTTTTTGCAGTAATTTTGTTCACATTCTCTTCATAACTCATCAGTGGAGAGATATCACCTCTTACAAGATAACTTCCATAGAGGTTTGCTACACTGCTTGAACTCTCAAGTGAGTAGATAAAATCAGATTTAGTATTTGTTTTTACTTTTTCTAACTCCTCTTTTGTTACTCTTGTGTTTTTCATGAGTTCTATTTGCGCTATTAACTCTTTTTCTACATCTTCTGCTTTTACACCAGGATTACATGTTGCTAAAAATATAAACAGTCCTGGGTCGATATTTTCCATATTATACGCATACACACTATTTACAAGGCGTTTTTTATTGATAAGTTCTTTGTAGAGACGAGAGCTTTTCCCTGAGAAAAGTATTTCGCTGATGACACTAAGCGTTACTTGATCTTTATCTTTAAAGTTAGGAATGTGAAAAGTGATAGCGAGCATTTCTACTTCGCTATCCTTGTGGATAATGACGCGTTTAGCACCATCTTGTTCTGGTTCTACAAACTTTACTTTTGGAATTTCACCATGATTTTTGATGCCGCCAAAAGCTTTTTTTGCTTTTTTAAAGACCTCTTTTGGATCAACATCACCCGTAACCATCAAGATGGCATTATTTGGTTGGTAGTATGTTTTGTGAAAATCACGAATATCTTTAATATCCCAAGTTCTAATATCATTCATAAACCCAATAGGTGTCCAGTGGTAAGGATGATACAAGTAGGCATTGTTAAAGAGTCTAAAGTAGAGATATCCAAGTGGAGAGTTATCTGTTCTCCAGCGTCTCTCTTCTGTTACAACATCGCGTTCAGGTTGGAACTCTTCATCTTTGAGGTTCAGGTTTTGCATAAGTTCTGCATAGAGTTTGATGGAAGTGTTTAAGTTGTCAGTACTTGACTTTATGAAGTAGTGCGTATAGTCAAAGCTTGTTGATGCATTATTTACACCTCCTATACTTTTGACCTGTTTGTCAAACTCTCCTGCTGGAAGATTTTTAGTTGACTTGAAGTTCATATGCTCTAACATATGCGCTATTCCTGTTTTTCCCATAACTTCGTTACGGCTTCCTACTTTGTAGAAGATATCTGTACTGATAACATTTGTTTCATTATGGAGTGGAATGACTACGATTTGTAGTCCATTTTTGAGCGTCTTTGTCTCAAAACTTGGAAGTGGTGATGGCATAATTGTTTTCTCGCTTGTTGTGTTTAGTTGTTGTGTTTTTGGCTCACTATACTCTATAAATGATGATGCAAAGATAAGGCTAGAGCTAAGAAGTAGGGCAGGGATGATTTTCATGATTTTCTATCTGCCCCGATAGCTTCTGTAATGTTTTTATATCCATCAGCCTCTAATAGTTCTATAAGTCTCTTGTTGATGTTCATAATCATATCGGGACCATGAAAAACAAGACCACTCAAAATCTGCACAAGGTTTGCTCCTGCTTTGATGCGTTTGTAAGCTTCTTCAGCTGAGTCAATACCTCCAACAGAAATCAAAATAGTTTTACCATACAACTCTTTTGCAATAGCTTCAAATATTTTGAAACTTTTCTCTTTTAAAACAGCTCCACTAATTCCACCAATGTCAAAAGGGTGTTTCACTAAAGAGTAATCGATAGTTGTGTTTGTAGCGATGATACCATCGGCACCTTTTTCTACTGCCATTTTTGTAAGGGCTACTGCATCATCTACTTCCATATCGGGAGCGATTTTGAGTAAAATAGGCATATCTGTCAGTGCTTTTGCTTCACTAAAAAGCTTTGTGATAAACTCCTCATTTTGCAAATCTCTTAAACCTGGAGTATTTGGTGAGGAGATATTTATAACAAAGTAATCTCCTAAGCCATCAAATGTTTTTATAAGATGGGTGTAGTCGTTAATCGCCTCTTTTTCAGGGGTAACTTTATTTTTTCCAATATTTACACCGATAGGTGTGGAGAATGGAAATCTCTGCTTGAGTTTTTGAACAACTTTATAAGCACCCTCATTATTAAATCCCATAGCATTTTGGATACTCTCCTCTTCTATATGGCGAAACATACGAGGTTTAGGATTACCTGCTTGCGGTTTTGGCGTAACAGTCCCAATCTCGGTAAATCCAAACCCAAGTGTTTGAATCCCGCGAATCATCGTAGCATTTTTATCAAAACCAGCACCAAGACCGATAGGATTTAAAAAAGTACGACCAAAAATCTCTTGATTTAAAATAGCATCGTTGATAAAGTGAGACTCTAAAAATGGATTAAAAGGAATCTGACAAATATTTGGAAGACGAAGCACACACTCTGCAACATGGTGTGCCGTCTCTGGTTGGAGTTTAAAAAGTAGGGGTTTTATAGATTGGTAGTTTATCATTGTTATCACTTATAAAATTTTAAGTAGATTATACTCAAACTAAGCTAATAATTTTATAATCCTAGTTCACTCAATGAAGCGTATTTCTCAGGTCTTACATCACTACTCCAGAGTAGTTTTCTCTCTTCTTCCTTGATTTTAAGGTCATTAATACTAGCAAAGCGAACTTTCATAAGCCCATTTGCATCAAACTCCCAGTTCTCATTTCCATAACTTCTATACCACTGTTCTTCCTTATCTCTCCACTCATAAGCAAATCGAACAGCAATTTTATTGTCTGTGTATGCCCATAACTCTTTACAAAGTCTATATTCCAACTCTTTGGCATATTTTTTCTTTAAAAAAGAGATAATCTCTTCTCTGCCATTGATAAATATATCTCGATTTCTCCATGTACTTTCTGCACTATAAGCCATCGCTATCTTTTGTGGATTTTTTAAATTCCATCCATTTTCTGCCATTCTCACCTTTTGTTTTGCACTTTCTTCATTAAATGGAGGAAGTGGCGCTCTTTTTTCTTCTTGCATATTTTTCCTTTTCTATGAAACAACCAAACGATTGTTTTATAAATAAAGACAAAAAAAATTACTTGATAAGAGCAATAATTTTTTGCCCAACCTTGAGATAACTTTCTGAACTATTATACAGTGTCATCATCATAATAGCACCTTGGGTTAAGGCAACATACTCTTTTGCTAATTCTATAGATTTACCTTCACTATAGTTTACCTGTAAAATATGTGCTAAAGCTTTTTCCCAGTTTAAAAAATAATTTCGTATCTCATCTTTAAATAAAATATTTTCAGAAGAGACCTCTAATGCTAAATTTCCAAGTAAACAACCACCCTCACTATGTAAAAAATAATCATCAGTTTTTTTGACAAAGAGTTCTATTCTTTTTAGATTTGATAAATCTTTTCTGTATGCAATACTATAAATATTTTCTTCAAAATATTTATGAATATACTTTAAAGATTCTAACCCAATCTCCTCTTTACTCTTAAAATGATGATAAATACTCCCTTTTATAAGACCACATGCATCAGCAATATTTGCCATAGATGTATTGTAATACCCATTGAGTTTAAAGAGTTTTATAGAATGTTTTAAAATCTCTTCTCTTGATGTTTTTTTTCTTGCCATAATTTCCCAAACGATTGTTTGACAAAATTATATCAAATGTAGAAATTATTGTCAAACAGAGTGTATAATTTGGTTTTAAAATATAGGAGAAATAGCATGAGTAAAGTATTAGTACCATTAGCAAATGGGTTTGAAGAGATAGAGGCAGTTACAATTATTGATATATTACGAAGAGGTGGAGTTGAAGTTTTAGTTGCATCACTTGATGAGAACTCTTTAGTGAAAGGGGCTAATAATATTGTAGTCCAAGCGGATGCTGAGATTAAGAGTGTAGACTCTGAAACTTTAGATATGATAGTTTTACCTGGTGGATGGGATGGAACTTATGCTTTGGCTGATGATGCAAATGTACAGAAAATACTTAAAAAAATGGACGCAAAAGGAAAAAATATTGCAGCTATTTGTGCAGCACCTTACGCACTGAATAGAGCGGGTGTTTTAAAAGAGAAGTATACTTGTTACCCATCTGTTGAAGATGAGATAAAAAGAGAGGGGTATCAAGGTGATTCTTCTATGGTTGTACATGATGCAAATATCATGACATCTCGCGGTCCTGCCACTGCCATCTGTTTTGCTTTGGCAATAGTGAAAAAACTTGCAGGTGAAGATGTTTATAAAAGTGTTCGTTTAGGTGTTTTAGCAACTTACTGTGAGGATTTATAATCAAATACTGATTTTTTCTCTTTGAAAAACAAGGTTTTTAAGACTGCGTTTTTCATCAGCACTTGCAAACTCTTCGAGGTTTTCAAGTCGTTTCACAAACTGAAAACTCGGTGCCCACTCTTGCATCATATCTATAATAAATGCACTCTCTAAATCAGGTGAGTTTAAACAGGAGAGTAAAAGACAATCTTCTGATGCAATCTGTGGTAACTTCTTAATAATTTTCTCATAATCTTTTGTCGCTTCAAAACTCCCTCTTTGAAAGGTCGGTGGGTCTATGATAATCATATCGTAAGGACCTTTTCTTTTTAAACTTGAAAAAGATTTTAAGATATTATAAGGGAGATAACTTATGCCTCTTGGGTCTATACTATTGAGTGCGTGGTTTGCTTTTCCTGTGGAGAGTGCACCCTTACTCATATCTACATTTATAACTTCATAGGCTCCTCCAAACTTTGCTGCAAGTGAGAAAGCACAGGTATAGGAGAAAAGGTTTAAAACGCGTTTATCTTTTGCATTTTCTTTTACAAATTCACGCCCCTTTTTCATATCAGGAAAATAGCCACTATTTTTGTTTGAAAGGAGGTTAAGTTTTATCTTCATACCATTTTCTACAACAAAAATATCCTCATCTAACGCACCAATTAGCACTTCACTTGGTGCACCTTTGATGTATCTTCTTTGAACAACAAGTGTAGTATATTGAGACTCAGTTACAAACTTTTTTAACATTGCTAAGAGTTCGCTTTCACTCTCCTCTTGGAAGTAGAGTGCTACACTTATAATGCTATCTATACTGTCGATGGTAAGATGTCTCCACCCCTCATAGAGTCCACCTCTACCATGAAAAAGGCGTTTAAATTCTTGTTCTGTATTTGCAGAAGATTTTTGTATGTGCGTCTGCAACTCTTCTATATTCATTAGATTTTTTCCCAAAATGTTCCCACTGGAGTATCCATAAGGTTTACTCCAAAAGCTAAGATTTCATCACGAAGTCTATCTGACTCTTCAAAGTTTTTCTCTTTTTTTGCAGCATCTCTCTGCTCTATAAGAGTAGCTAACTTCTCTTGTGTTGCATCATCGACACCAAACTGAAAATACTCATAAGGATTTTTAACTCCAAAGCCTAAAAGTGTTTCTATATATTTCAGGTTAGAGATAGTCTCTTTCTTAAGAGCCTTATGTTTTCCTGCTGTATCGAGTGTTTCATTTGCAGAGGAGAGCATCTCTTCTATAAGAGCAAGGGCAGAAGAGACATTCATATCATCACTTAAAGCTTCAAGAAGTTTCGTTTGAAACTCAGTTGTATCACTATTGTCGGCTAAACCAAAAAGGCGTTTTTTGAGTCTATAAATTTTGTCAAGGCGTTTTTTTGCTATCGTTAAATCTTCGGTGTTAAAGTTAAAGTTAGAACGATAGTGTGTACTTAAAAGATAAAAACGAAGTACCTCTGCATCATACTCTTTGAGGGCATCTTTTAAAAAGAAACTATTGCCCAGAGATTTACTCATCTTCTCGCCGTTGATGTTTACAAAACCATTATGCATCCAGTAGTTTGCAAGGGCATGGTTGGAACTACAACGAGTTTGTGCTGCCTCATTTTCATGGTGTGGAAAGAGCAGATCCGCTCCGCCTCCATGGATATCTATAGCAAAGGGTGCATCATCAGTGGCTAAGTGCTTCTCTATCATAGCAGAACACTCTAAGTGCCACCCTGGACGACCTTTCCCAAAAGGAGAGTCAAAAGTAAGCGAATCATCTTTTACACTTTTCCATAGAGCAAAATCAGCAGGATTCTTTTTCAGACTTGAACTCTCCACTCGCTCTTGTCTCTCATCTTCCTCTTGCACTCGTTTAGAGAGGCTAAGATACTCGCTATCACTTGCTGTATCAAAGTAAACATCTCCCTCCTCAGTTCTATAGGCATGATTTGAGTCTATAAGCTTCTGCATCATTGCAAACATAGCTTCAAGTGATTCTGTAGCCTTAGGTTCAATATCAGGTCGATTTACACCAAGCAAAGCCATCTCTGAGTGAAAAGAGTCTGTATAAAAATCAGTAATCTCTTTAATTTCTCTCTTTTGCTCTTGTGCTTTTTTTATGATTTTATCATCTATGTCTGTAATGTTTCTAGCGTAAGTCACATCATAGCCATTTGCACGAAGTACACGGGTAAGCAGATCAAACACAAGTGCTGATTTTGCATGTCCTAAGTGTGCATCATCATAAACGGTAGGTCCACAAACATAAAGGCTAACTTTTCCCTCTTGGAGTGGAATAAATTCTCTTTTCTCTTTTTTTACTGAGTCATATATGTACATAAATTTTTTTCCTAGTTAATTATTTTACAGAGGTTCTCTGTAATTATTTGGAGTTCCTCACTTGTGAGTTTTGCAACTCTCTGTTTTATCCGTGTTTTTGATAATGAGCGAATCTCATAAATACAAGCGTCACTATCTTTGTGTAACTCTTCACGAGAAGTGATAAGATACCTGTAGGGTTGAGCATCAGCTTCTATGACAGTTGAGAGAGGGATGACTATGGCAGTTTGTAAAATTGCACTATCTTCATCACTGCTCATAATGATGGCAGGTCGTAACTTTCCTATTTCCCCACCTTTAGCTGGATTGAAATTTACAAGGTGTATATCTCCCTTATGCAATTCCATCTCCACACGCTCCATCACCAATAGGGTCTAATGCATCTGCTTTTGCAATGCGTTTGAGTTTTTCAATTTTGCGTTTTTTTTCAAGTTCATAAGTAAACTTTTCAAACTCTTTTTTTAAAGATTTTGGAACAAAGTAACCGATTTCCTCTTTTTTACGCCCATTTACTATACTCACAACTTCATCAATGTTAAAAAAATCAGCACTATTTCTAAGTGTTGCTAATGTTATACTATGCATACAAATCCTTTTTACATTCTAATCTGTAAGATTATTATAGCATAGTTATATAATTAATTACACTTCAAATTTAAATTTTTGGGTAAATATTGAATGCCTTGAATTTAAAATATATCTCTAAGCACCTTTATTGTAAAATACTAAAAATTATTTTTGCAAGGTGTTTTTATGGCTACAGTAGGTATGAGTGATGTTAAAAAAGGTGTTCGTTTAATTGTTGGAGAAGTTCCATATAAAATCGTTGAGTTTCAACATGTTAAACCAGGGAAAGGTGCTGCATTTGTTAGAATGAAAATGAAAAGCTTTTTAAATGGAAAAGTAGTTGAGAAGACTGTTCACGCTGGTGATAAGTTTGAAGTTCCTGAGATTGATTACAAAACTATGCAGTATCTTTATGATGATGGTGAAATGTACCAGTTTATGGATAATGAAACTTATGATCAACTTGGTCTTGAGTATGAGCAGTGTGATGAAGCTTCAAAATGGTTCAAAGATGGAATCAATGTTGAAATCATTTTCTTCAAAAACAAAGCTATCTCAGTGCAAGCTCCTGAATTTATGGAACTTGTTGTAACAGATACACCTCCAAACTTCAAAGGTGATACTTCAAGTGGAAGTAAAAAGCCAGCAACACTTGAGACGGGTGCTGTTGTTCAAGTGCCTTACCATGTTCTGATAGATGACTTAGTAAAAGTAAATACTATTGATGGTGAGTTTTTAGGGAAAGTAAAATAAGTGCGATTTTGTTCGTTGTAAATGTGTAAATTATTAAGGGAAATTTTATGGGATTAAGTAATAAAGAACTGCCAAAATTAGGCTTTTTGTACATGGACTATGTACTTCGTTTTTTTGATCACTCTAACTTTAAGGGTTGGCCAAACAAGATAGAAACAGTAACATACCACTGGAAAAATGATAAAGATAGATTTATCAAAGAGGTAAAGCGTAAGGGAATCGATGTTTTAATAGGAAATGTTCCTGCTACTGCATATGAAACATTTCGTGAGATTTCTCGTGCCTTGCCACATGTAAGATTTATACCTTCTTTAGATACACAGTTCTCAAATAAGTCTAAAGAGAATGTAACGCGTTTTGCTTGGAAATATGATCTTCCGATTCCAAAAACATATATCTATTATAATCACGATAATGCATATAAGTTTCTTAAAAAAACAAAGTATCCTAAAATCATTAAAAAATCTTACGGACCATCTAACTATGGTGGATACTTTGTACATAAAGTAGACAACTATAAAGAAGCAAAAGAGTTATATTCTGAGAAAAAATACCACCCTATGTATTTTCAAGATTTTGTACCTATGGAAGCAGATATCCGTGTAATGCTTATCGGTCATAAACCAGTATGTGCTTTTTGGCGTCGTGCACCTGAGGGCGAGTGGCTTACAAACACTTCTCAAGGTGGAAGTATGGACTATATGGATGTACCAAAAAATGTTCTTGATCTGGCTGTAAAAGTATCTAAAGCTGCAAAAGCTGAGTACTGGGCTTGTGATGTTGCTTATGGTAAAGATGGAAAGGTGCGTATTTTAGAGTGTGCTACTGCATTTGCAGCATTCCCATACATCAGAGACTGGATTGGTCAGTACATCATGTGGAGTTTGAGTGAAGGTAGATTTAAAAAACCTCATATGCCAATGTTTAACTGGGAAGAGTTAGGGAAGATTGATGCTTCACTTTTAAGAACTATGAGACATATTCAGTTTGGTAAATTTTCTCCTAGTTATGATGGTGCTTTCTTTGGTAAGAAAAAGAAAAACTATGGTGGTGAAAAAGTTTACTTACATAAACTTGATGAGAAGTATAAAGTGTATGATGTGAAGCGTCGCTGGAGTGAAGAGTGGCCAAGTGAAAAGTGGAACTATCAAGATAACCTAGCAATTAACCCAGCCAAAAGTAAATCTGGTAAGTCTCCTAAAAATGCGCCTAAACCAACAGGAGATGAATCAAAAGAGAGTTCAGAGACTGATGTAAGCATCAGTAAGTCTGAACTTACTGATTTTTTAACTTCGGTAGAGGGAATAGGCAAGAAAAAAGTAGATAAAATTATTGATCATTTTGGTGATGTTGAAGAGGTAGTTGGTGTGATTCATCAAAATAGTTCTATTCTTACAGAAGTAAAAGGTATCACTAAAAAGCTTGCTGCTAAAATAGAAAAAGCATGGAAGAATCTTTTAAGTGATTAAGATTCTTTCTTAACTTGAGAAGAGGAGAAGAGAGAAGCTTAGAGTTCTATACGAAAACAAGCTCCTCTCTCTTCATTTTTTACTGATAGTATGCCATTACAGTGATCTTCAATGATGGTTTTACTCATATAGAGTCCAAGACCTGTTCCATCCTTTTGAAGTTTTGTTGAAAAGTATGGTTCAAAGATTTTTTCTAAAATATCTTCAGGAATTCCCCCTGCATTATCTCTTATCTCTAAGATACTTTTCTCTTCTATATCATAACTATTTATCTGAATCTCTGCATCATTTACTAAGTTTTCTATAAGTACATCCTCTGCATTTTTTATGATATTTAATATGACTTGTTGGAGTTCACTTGGATATGTGAGTAGCTCTTTTTCTGATGCAAAAGAGACAGTAAGCGTAATTTTATGACTCAATAAAGAAGCCTTTACTATCTCAAGAGAGTTTGTTACAAGAGTTGTGTAAGATGTTGTTTTCATCTCTTTATCTTCTTTATAAAAGCTTCTAAAGTCATCTATTGTATTACTTAAATGATGCGAGAATTCTACTACATTTTCTAGTTTATCATTAAAGTATTGCTCTTCATATTTATCGAGTGCGAGTTTGATTATGAGGTCACTTGCTGTAGCACTGATGGCAGTTAGTGGTTGTCTCCATTGGTGGGCTATCATATTTATCATTTCACCCATTTGGGCAAGTTTTGCTTGGTGTTGCATCAGTTTATCTTTTTTTAAACTCTCTTGCAACTCAGACTCTAAGCCGATTTTATCTGTAATATCGAGTCTAATGGCGGTATATCCTTCTATCTTGCCTCTACTGTTTTTAAGAGGTTCAATATTGGCAAAAACCCAGTAAAATGAGCCATCCTTTTTCAGATTCTTTATCTCACCTTGCCATTTTTTTCCTACTTTAAGATCTCTCCATAGTGCTTTAAAAGTGGACTTAGGCATATCTGGATGTCTGACAATATTATGCTGTTTTCCTATGAGTTCCTCTCTTGAGTATTGTGATATCTCACAAAATGCATCACTTACTTTTGTGATATTTCCTTTGAGGTCAGTGACAGAACTGATGATATACTTATCTGTAATGTCACGGAGTCGCGTTTCACTGCGAATAAGTTTTTTAATCAAAAGAATCAAAATTACAAGAAGAATAATCCCCAGTATATTAAAAAAGATATAAGAAACTACATACCTATTACTAGCATCAATCTCATTTTTTATATTTAAAAGTATCTGCTTTTCAAGATAGATATCAATTTTTTTGAGTTCATTGATTTTTAAAGTTATTTGTTCAAACCAAAAACCTGTATTTATATTAAAATTCTCTTGTCTATTTAAAATTTGATTTCGTAATTTCTCTACATTTGTAACGATGGGTGTATGTAAAATAGTTTTACAAAAATTTTTCTCTTTTTTGGAAGCATATTGTTTAAATGTTTTCAGATAAATATTTTGTGCAGATATAATGTTGGAAAATGTAATTCTTTGTCCATCTTTAAACTTGTTTTGTTCAATGATGACAGAGCCCAAAGCCCTCTCTATTCCAGCATTTTCTTTTGCGTAGAGAAAATTATTATAGGAGATGATATTTTGCGTGATGCGTGGAACGGTTGACATTTTTGAGATTTCTACGATAATATTGAGCAAATCATCATTGATATCAGAGTAGTACTTTATAATATTGAGAGTATTTACTTTTGCATTATCAATATCTTTTCTAAAAGAAACAAGGTTCTTTAACTCTTTTATGGGGTTTTGGAAAAATATTTGAATATTTTGCATCTCACTAACAGATAAAAAATCTTTAAGTTCATGAAATTTTTTATCTGTTAGAACTCTCTGCTTTTGTAGCATAGTTTTAAACTTTACATCACCTTTTGTAGCGTAGGCAGAGGAGTAGCCTCTCTCTTTTTGCGT
>JALSUU010000052.1 GCA_027071075.1 Sulfurimonas sp.
ACCATACGGGTAAAATAATTAGCTCCTGCGCACCCTCAAAACATTTTATAAAGGCATCAAGATTATCAATAGTACGAGAGTACTTATGTGGTTGCCAAATAGCTGTTATCTTGTCAAAACCTTTGAGCTTTGCATACTCTTTTACAGACTCAAAAGTAGCCTTTATCTCCGTTGGATGGTGTCCATAATCATCGATAATAGTGCTTGTTTCTTCCGTAGAAATAATATCAAAACGCTTTTTGATTCCCTTAAAGTTGAGTAGATTTTCTCGAATCTCTTCAATATCCATAGACTCATTTGCTGCTAAAATAGCTAAGGCTGCATCAAGAGCAATATGCTTTCCAAAGCCCCAAACATCAAAAGTTCCTAAATCACGCAGTCTGAATCTTGTGTGAGGTTCATTGTTTCTCAGTACAAACTCTATATCTGAGATGTCTTTTGAGGGGTAGAGCCACTGTGCATCTACACTCTCTTTGAGGGTAGCTAAAAAAGGATCTTCAGCATTTAAAACTCTACATGATGCAGAGTTTATGAAAGTTTTATAAGAGTCATAAAAACGCTCATAGTTATAGTCGTAGTACTCCATGTGTTCAGGCTCTGCGTTAATAACTATGGCACAGTGAGGATTTGAGTTTATAAATGAACCATCACTCTCATCTGCTTCAAAGAGCATTACATCAGTTGATGCATCATAGCGAACATTTGAACCAAAGGCTTTGGCTTCTGCACCAATGATAGCAGAGCCGTTCATGATAGAAGTTAAGATAGCCGTCGTTGTACTCTTTCCATGTGCACCAGCAACAGAGTAAACCTTTCTATCATCAAGAATTTTCAAGAGTGCTTCGCGGCGTGCTAAGACTTCTATGCCTTTTGCTTTGGCTGCGACTATCTCTGGATTTTGGGGGCTTATAATGGCAGAGTGAACAACTAAATCCTGATTATTTATTGCATCAGCAGAGTGAGGGACAGTTACGGAGATACCCATATCACGCAGTTTTTGCGTGATGATAGTATCTTTGATATCAGAGCCACTTACTTCATGACCTTTGTACTGCATGTATTGAGCTAGTCCAGATATCCCTATACCACCGATTCCAATAAAATGTATCTTCATAGTTTACCCCTCTGTTTTCTGGGCATTATCAAGCAACTTTTGTGCCTCTTTTTTAAATCCTGATATGTAAAATGTTCCATTTGCTTGTGTAGTCTCAATGTCTGCCATATTTTGCATAAAATCATCCAAACTCATTCCCTCATCAGCCGCTAACCAATGGAGTTTAAGTGACCAAGAAAATTTATCATCATTGCTCATACCGCTTAAAACTTCAAAGAGAGCAGAAGCATCTTTGATAGCACCAGCACTGTAGTGCTCCATAGCATACTCATAAAGTGCTCTTGTCGTTGCAAAATCTTGCACTTCACTGAGGTCCATTTTTCTATGAGATTCAAGTGTCTCAGTAAGCTTTTCAAGTGCTAGGTCTAAAATATTTGCATAAAATCCATGAAGTGTATCTTCATCAAAAGTATCATGTGCCTCTTGTTCTAAAACATACAGAGCTGCTATATCACTCTTCTGTTGAGCCTCTAATACTTTTGTTTTTAATTTATCTATCTTTTTGCTCATTTAAACACTCCTTTATTCTTTGTAATGCACTTCTTGTCTTCTCTTGTGATTCAACTAATGCGATTCTTATATATCCAACTCCAGGGTTTTCTCCCCTTGCATCATCTCTTGCTAAAAACTCTCCAGGGAGAACTTTGACATTGTATTTTTCATAGAGTCTTTTTGTAAACTCTAGTGCGTTCGCTACCTCTATCCAAAGATAAAAAGTAGCTTTTGGAATAGCTGTTCCTAGTATCTCTTTTGCTATCTCGAAGTTTGCTTTATATATCTCTCTTGACGCGGCAACATGTGCTTCATCGCTCCAAGCATCAGCTGCTGCACTCTGTAGTGGTAGAGGAGAAGCACACCCTACATAAGTTCTATACTTCATATACTCTTTGAGTATCTCTGCATCTCCAGCTATAAACCCTGAACGAAGTCCTGGTGCTGAAGAGCGTTTTGAAATAGAGTTTATTACTAAAATATTTTTAAAGCTACTATTTCCTACATGTGTAGAAGCTTCAAGTAAAGAGGGTGTAGGTTCGTCTGTATAGATTTCACTATAGCACTCATCATTGAGCAGAACAAAATCATGTTTAAGTGCTAAATAGACCCACTCACTTAACTCTTCTAAGCTCAGTGTAGCAGTGGTAGGATTATTTGGAAAGTTTAAAATCACTAAGTCACAAGTTGCTAACTCTTCTTCATTTATCTCAGGTTTGAAGTTGTTTGTTGCATCAAGGTTGAGATGAATTACTTTAGAGCGTGTAGCAATAGCAGCACCCTCATAAATCTGATAAAAAGGATTCGTATATGCCATAACAGGCTCTTTTTTATCAAAAAGTAAAAACTGAGGAAAGTTAAAAAGGACTTCTCTTGTTCCAAATGTTGGAATAATCTGTGCATCACTCAGCTTTGTAGTGAATCTTTTCTCTACAAAACCTCTCATCGCTTCTCTTAGATTTACTTCCCCACCAGTCTTTGGATACTTTTTAAGTAGTGGAGCATTGCTAGCAAGAGATTTTTGTATAAAATCAGGAGTCTCAAATTGTGGCTCACCTATAGTTAATACAGATGGAGTTACATTAGGGTTAGGTGTGATATTTGTCAATAAATTGTTTAGTTTTTCAAATGGGTAGGGTTCAAAATTCATATTTTTCGCTTATATTATATTGATGTAATTATAGCTAAAAAAGATTTATTTAGGATTATAGGAGTTTATTTGTAGGGTATAATTCTATATCCAACTCCATAGATACTCTCTAAAGAGTTTTCTGGAAGTTTCTTCCGAAGTTTGGATACAAGTTTACGAATGTTTTGTGGGTCTATCTTTTCTGAGAGCGAAGCAAAATAATCTACAATCTCTTCATTAGAGTATATTTTATTTCCCTCTTTGAGTAATAACTCTATAAAAATGAGCTCATATTTAGTAAGATAAATGGCTTGTTGTCCTTCAAGCAACATTTTACTCTCTCTATCATAAACAACATCATGACTTAAATTTGTCAAAATAAGCTCTTTTTCAAGATCTTCAAGTAGTGCAATTTTTTTAGAAGTGTTGAGTAAAATTGTTAAGAGTTCTTGATAATCAATAGGTTTTTTTAAAAAATGTTCAATTCCTAAATTGATAAGAGGGAGTAGAAATTTTGACTCATCATGTGCAGAGAGGACTATGACTGTTTGATTAGCATTTATATCATAAATTTTTTCGATTAACTCTACACCATTCATTTTTGGCATTTGAATATCGGTAAGAACAATATCATAAGGTTCTTGGCTTGTGAATTTTGACTTATAGAGTTCAAAAGCATCTTTTCCATTCTCTAAACTATCAACACTGTTAAAAAAGTTTTTTAATATCTCCGTAGTATTGACTCGTAGCTCTGTATGGTCCTCTACAAAGAGAAGATTTAAGTTTTGTGTATACTGGAGGAGTTCTTTAGAATTTATCATAATTGCTTTATCTTTTCTTTTTTTTCTTAAGTATACACTGAGTTGAGGATTTATTCAACCTATATGGCTATAATCACTCCTAGAAAAATAGATATGTAGAAAAGAGAGACAAAAAAGTGAAAATAATTGTAAATGGAAATGAAAAAGAGTTTAAAGAGTCGATTACGCTAGAAGAAGTTCTATCTGAACTTTTGCTTGAGGGGAAAGTAATGGCAGCAGCCGTTAATATGGAAATTGTAAAACAAGATAAGTGGAAAACATATACCTTGAATGGTGGAGATAAGTTAGAACTGCTTGATTTTGTTGGTGGGGGTTAAAGACTCTACTGTTACAACACCAATAACATATTCGCCATCGTGAGTGATTGATATAGCAACATTTTGAATCTTAAATTTTGCAGTGATTTCACGAGAGAGTGAGAGTCTTGGGGCACCTAGAGAAGTTTTATAAATCTTCATATCGTGAAAAGAGCAATCTTTTCCAATACCTGTTCCAATCGCCTTTGAGAATGCCTCTTTTATAGCCCAAAATCCTGCAGCTGTTTGAGAGGACTTTACAAGTTCTATCTCCTCTGAAGATAAAAATCGTCTCAGACCTCTCTCTCCAAAACGATTTAAAAACTTTTCAAATCGTGAACTCTTTACTAAGTCAATACCAATCATAACTATCTACTGAATAACAAACTCAGTAAAGTAGATACCTTTAATCTTTCCATCAGAAATCATAGAATTGAGCGTGTTCATAATCTGTTGAGAAACTTTTTGCTTTCCTTTTTTAGAAGATATCTCTTCTAATGTTTTTGAAGTTAAAATTCTAATAATTCTATCTCTTAAAACAGCAGTTTTTGCATCAAGTTCTAAGCTTAACTCTTCACCCTCAAGTTCTAAGGAAAGAGTAACCTTTAAGTATCTTCTTCCTGCATCACTTTTAAGATTGACAGTAAAAGTGTCAAGAGGGTATAAAATACCAATGTCACTGAGTTGACGAGAGTTATCAAACTCTACATTTCTCTGTTTTGACATACTCTTTTTTTGAGGAGCACTCTGTTGTTGTGTATTTGAAGATTGATTTGCTACTTCATCATCACTGCCCATAAGTAAAAAAGCTACAATTCCACCAATAATAATGATGAGAAAAAGTACAACAATAATTATGATAAGTAACATATTCCCAGATTTTTTCTCTTTGGGTGCAGATTCTTCTTCTTTTGTCTCTTCTTCAGCCATGACTTTTCCTTAAACTTAATATATTTAGATGTAGTATATCAAAGATTACAAATTAATTACAAATTTTAATCTCTAAAGATTTAATAATCTCTTCAAAAATCTCACCAGATTCACGGTTACAATCATCGTGGTACTCTAAAACTAAAACTTCTTTGCCATTTGAAACTTTTGTTGTATATGTTTCAGGGTCAAGGGAGTGCTTATTTGTTACACGCTCTATACACTCAGATACACATCTCTTCTCATCTGCACTCTCATAAGCCAATGCTAATCTTGAAAATCTCTCTTCACTTCTAATCTCTGCATCAATCATTTTCTAACCCTATATATTTTAATTTTGCAATTATACAGTTTTTCTACAAAAAAACTACCATAAGATTAAAAATTTTAATACCATTCTAATAGTTTTGTTACTTCATCTACTATGAAAGTCTTTATAGGACTCTTTTCTAAGGGTTTTTTTGCAACTAAAGCTTTTGTGATATTTTGCATTTTTGCCTCTTTAAGTCGTACATCTAAAGCATACACTTCTCGTACATCTCCAACTAAAGAGACTTCACCTATGAAAATAGTCTCTTTTGAAATAGCACGATCACGAAAACTACTGATAATTGCAGCTAATATGGCTAAATCTGCTGCTGTTTCAGTTATTTTAATGCCTCCTGTAATATTTATAAAAACATCATATCCTGAAAGTGGAATCTCAAGTTTTCTCTCTAGGAGAGCTAAGAGCATATTCAAACGGTTGTTATCAAAGCCTGTCGCTTGTCGTTTTGAATTGGCAGTATGAGATTCTGAGACAAGTGCTTGAACTTCTAATATAATAGGACGACTTCCCTCCATGACAACTGTGAGTGCTGAACCACTCTGCTGCGAATTACGGTTGAAAAATCGTGATGCAATATTGGTGGCAGATACCAATCCTTCTGAACGCATCTCAAACACACCTATCTCACTTGTTGGACCAAAACGATTTTTAAAGCCTCTTAAAATTCTTAACTCTTGAGAAGAATCACCCTCAAAGTATAAAACAGTATCTACCATATGCTCTAAAACACGAGGACCAGCGATAGAACCCTCTTTCGTAATATGACCAATAATAAATATTGCTATATCTTTATCTTTTGCAATACGCATAAGTTCAAAGGTAATCTGTCTTACTTGGGTAACACTCCCTGGTGCTGAAGTGATATTTTCAGAGTAGATAGTTTGAATAGAGTCGATGATAATAAAGTCATATCTGCGATGTTCAAGCTCAACTAAAATCTGTTCTAATCGTATTTCACTTAAAAGATAGAGTAAGTTTTGATTTGATTTGAGTCTATTAGCTCGAAGTTTTATCTGACCTGCGGACTCCTCTCCTGTTACATAGAGTACATTTTTACCTGATGATGCAATATTTGATCCGACTTTAAGAAGGAGGGTAGATTTACCAACACCGGGACTTCCTCCTATAAGAGTGAGTGAACCTGGAACGACACCACCACCAAGAACACTATCTAGTTCAGAATCAAGTGAAGAGTATCTATAGACTTCTTCTTCGACTATATCATTGATACTGAGTGCCTTAGCCGCTTTACTTGAAGTGGATTTTGTCTGTTTGACTACCTCTTGTTGATGTTCTGTAAGTTCTACAAAACTATCCCAAGCTCCACAATTAGTACATTTTCCCATCCATTTAGGAGTAGTAAGTCCACAGTGTTGACACTCAAAGAGTATTTTTTTCTTAGCCATAGGTTCTTCTTTTATTTAGATTGATGGGTGTATTTTACTGGATTTTTGAGAAAAAATGATAATTATGACAAATTGCAATATTTTTTTTGAAAAGTTTGAGGTTTGTTATTTGAGATATAAATTTTATATCTCAAATGGGATTGGTATTATTTACTATATTTCCATTCATTGTTGATAAATTCGATGTAAGTATCAACTGGAGTATTTGAGTAATTTACAGAAGCTTTGGTAGGTGAAATCATTTTAAGGAGTCTGAGTCTTTCATCTACTAAAAATTGCTCGAGTAATTTCTCTGAAATATTTTCCTCTTCCTCTACTTTTACAGTTTCTTCTTTAGGAGTTTTTGGAGATTCCTCTTTAGAAACTTCTGGAATCTCTTCTTTTTCCTTTTCTACTTCTGTTGCTGTCTCTTCTTCCACAAATAGTGCATCAAGAAGACCATCAACAAATTCAAAAGCATCAAAAGGAGTTAAATCATCAGGTTGTTCACCTGTTCCTACATAAAGTATAGGAAGCTTTAAAGCATAAGCTATAGAGAAAATACTTCCACCTTTGGCTGTTCCATCAAGTTTTGTGATGATGATACCATCGATGCCTATCATCTCATCAAAGGCTTTAGCCTGAGCAATGGCAGAGTTTCCTTGTGTACCATCAATGATTAGTACAGTTCTATGAGGTGCACCTTCATGTGATTTGTTACAGATACGGTTGATTTTCTTAAGCTCATTTGCTAAGTTTGTCTGTGTATGGAGTCTTCCTGCTGTATCTATGATGACATTATCAAAGCCTTTTGATTTTGCAGAGTCTATTGTGTCATAGGCTACAGCAGAAGAGTCATGTCCTTGTTTAGAAGCAACTATTGGGATATCTAATCTTTGCGACCAGAGTGTAAGTTGTTCTATGGCTGCTGCACGAAAAGTATCTCCTGCACCGAGAATAACTTTTTTTCCTTCATTTTTGTATCTTTGTGCTAGTTTGGAGATAGTTGTAGTTTTTCCAGCACCATTTACACCCACTATGAGTTCCACAAAAGGTGCCGTATATTCTGGTTCTACATAGGAGGTATGTGAGAGTGTTGCAAGAAGCTTAGAGCGAAGCATCTCTCTTGTTATATCCTTTTGATAAAGTTCATTAATAATAATCTCAACAAGTGCATACTCTACATCTGCTTCTAAAAGAATATCTTCTAGCTCATCCTTTGTAAACGAAATCTTTTTTTTTGGTGCTACTACTTTTATAGCTTCAACAGTCTTTTGGAGACTCTTTTTTATAAAACCAAACACCTATTTTCCTAATGCTTTTTTGATATCACTCTCTATAAACTCTTCTTCTGTAGCACCTTGATAATAGTTTACAAGCTTTCCATCCTTATAGAGAGCCATAAGTGGAATCCCAAAATTATTTCCAATTTTCAGCTTTTTTGCAACTGCATCAACAAGTCTTGAGTTCTCGTTCGAGTTTACTAAAGCATACTTTGCATTGTTCTTTTCTCTAAACGCCTCAAGTTTTGAGTTCTCAATACCATTTTCAATACTCACTCCAATAACTTTCAGTGAATCTTTGTACTTGTTTTGTAAAGAAGTAAGGTGGGAAGCTTCTGCTTGACAGGGTGGACACCAAGTTGCAAATATATCTAAGATAAGAATTTTATCTTTGTGATTTTTAAGAGTAAATCCATCAGGATTTTTATCTAGAACATACTCTGTTTTATCAAGCCCCGTTAAAATAAACTCGTTTGTAGAGAGTATAGCATTTGCTTCTTCAACAGCAGAACTACTCTCTTGTATTGATTTATCTTGTGAACATGCGCTAAAAAGAAGAGTAAGCGTTACTAATGTTGATAGAAATGAATATTTTGACATTTTTTAATAAGCCTTTTGTTTTATTTGAGTAAAATAATAGACTTCTTTCATAACCTAGATAAATCACAGTAGGGAAGAAGTCTAATGATGAAATTATAGCAACTAAAGATTAAATATGACTCTCAATAAAACGACATTTAGAAATATTTGCCTTCATAGGCTTAAAAATAGTAGTAAACATAATCGTTTCTATAAAAATGCACTGCTTAACAAAAAACTATTAAGCATTTTCAAAACAAAAAAACGAGCAAAAATTCTTTTTTATTATCCACTTGTAATGGAAGCAGATATTTTAAAAGTGATGTATAAAATGCGTAAATATAATGATATTTATATTCCATTTATGGTTGGGCAAAGTTTTAAGATGGTACCATTTAGACTACCTCTTCGTAAGAAAAAGTTTAACATATATGAAGCAGGAAATACACTTAGAAATATAAATAAAATAGACATAGCAGTAGTACCAACTGTTGGTGTTGATGGTAATTTACAAAGAGTTGGATTTGGGAAAGGAATGTATGACCGTTTTTTTGATAAACTACAAAAAAAACCGTACATAATCTTTACACAACTAGAATTTTGTTATACGAAAGAGTTGATTTGTGATGATTACGATATAGCGTGTGATTTATTGATAACTCCTACAAAAATAGTAAGAAAAAAATAGAAAAAGTGAGAAATTAAAAATGCTAAATGAGATACTCTTAGGTGGTGGAACAGCCATCGTAAGTGGTGTTATGGGCTTTTTTGTTTCCAAGAAATTAACAAATGCAAATTTTGATATTTATACGCAACAAGCACAAGCTAAAGCGAATACTATGGAAAACGAGGCACAAACACTTTTAGAGCGTGCCCGTTTAAAAGCAAACCAAACAGAGCATGAAGCGCAAAAAAAATTTGACACTGCAAAAGAGCGAGCAAAAGCAGATCTCTCTCAAAGAGAGAGTGAACTTCAAAAAAATGAGGCGAGTTTCGCCCGTTACAAAGAGAGTGAAGAGGAGAAAATTAATTCTCAAAGAATAGCACTCAATGCACAAAAAGTTAATTTACAAAGAAATGAAAAGTCACTACAGTCACTACAAGAAAAGTATGAGAAAAAGATAGATGAAGCACTCCATGTTATAGAACATAGTGCAGGAATGACAGAAGAGGAAGCAAAAGACTCTCTCTTGAAGAAAGTTGAGTATAAGGCTCGTGGAGATATAGCGCATATTGTTAGAAAATATGAGAACGAAGCAAGAAAAGAGGGTGAGCGTAAAGCAAACTATATCATCTCGCAGGCTACAAGTAGATTTGCTGGGGAGTTTGCATCAGAGAGACTGACAAATCTTGTGCATTTAGATAATGATGAGCTTAAAGGTCGCATCATTGGTAAAGAGGGTCGAAATATAAAGGCTTTAGAGACTCTTTTAGGTGTAGATATTATCATAGATGATACTCCAAATGCTATTTTAGTGAGTAGCTTTAATCTTTATAGACGGGCTATTGCTACAAAAACATTACAACTTTTAATTGAAGATGGTCGTATTCAACCTGCAAGGATTGAAGAGATTTTTGAAAAAGTAAGTAATGAGTTTGAAGCGAAAATATTAGCTGAGGGTGAAGAGCTAGTAATTGATATGAATATAGGTCTTATGCATCCTGATTTGATGAAACTTATTGGGCGTCTAAGATACCGTGCGAGTTATGGTCAAAATGCCCTTGCACATACTCTTGAAGTGGCTCATTTAGCAGGTGTAATGGCTGCCGAGATGGGTGGTGATGTGGCACTAGCTAAAAGAGCAGGTCTATTACATGACATAGGGAAAGCCTTGACACACGATAGTGATGGAAACCATGTTGATTTGGGTGCACAAGTGTGTGAGCGTTATAATGAAGATGAAGTGGTTATTAATGCTATTTTTGCACATCATGGACAGCAAGAGATAAACTCTATAGAGTGTGGTGCTGTTTGTGCAGCTGATGCACTCTCTGCTGCTCGTCCTGGTGCAAGACGCGAAGTCTTAGAGTCTTTCTTAAAGCGAGTAACTGAGATAGAAGAGATAGCTTCAACGCAAAGTGGTGTAAAACAAGCTTATGCGATTAATGCAGGTCGTGAAGTAAGAGTTATTGTCAATGCTACCTTAGTAAATGATGATGAGTCTATTTTAATGGCAAGAGAGATTGCTAAAGAGATAGAAGAGAGAGTGCAGTATCCTGGAGAAATTAAGGTTAATGTTATTAGAGAAAGTCGCGCTATAGAGTTCGCAAAGTAGAAGTTAATTTTAGTATGAGAATTTCCTCATACTAAAATTATTTGAAACTGTTTATCATTTAGATCTATCAACGGTTACAATAACAGCTCCGCGTAAATCCCCCATTTTATACCCAAGTGCATTATCAATAGGATATCTACTTGCAATTGCTCGTTTGAGATCAATATCTTTAATATTTCCATGACATTTTAAACATACTTTTTTATTTATAAGTAGTGGTTTATAGTACTTATAGGTGTTCTTATTCACTCTTTGTACTAAATAAGGTGGTAGGATGATATTTGATTTTTGCATCTCTTTAAAGCTTTTTAAAACAGCAGTTTCATCAGCTGTTGGCTTGTTTGCAGGGCTACGAAATTTTTCGCTTACTCTTTTTACTCGTACTCCATTGGGAAGTTTTTTGTTTACACTTTCAGTCAAAGAGTAAGCTTCGTTTGAACAAAAATCAAGTGCTTTCATAACGCCCCCATTTTTCATTCTTTTTTTCATATTTTTTCCAAGAGTTTGTAAAAGCATTTTTGAACCTCTTTTACCTGTCTTTATAACTGAAGCAAGTTCCTTTTCTACTTTTTTTGGTCCTGCAGCAACTAGAAGTGATGTTGTTAGACTTAAAAGTACAATGTGTTTGAATATTTTCATTGAATTATCTCCTTTAATTGTAATAATATATCAAATTATAGCAAGACTTATAATATTTTAATGCAAATTTGACTATAATCTCGTCATTATTTTAAAGACAGGGAGCTCTTCTATGGCAGAATTGTTTACATTTTTCGGTCTCATTTCAGAAAATCATAATTTTCTTTTTGTGACACACATGATATTATCAGCATTAATCGCGCTTGTACTTGCTAAAATGGCTATGTCCAATTTAAAAGTGGTACCTTCAGGAACACAAAATGTTATGGAAGCATATATAAATGGTGTTTTAGAGATGGGTACAGATGTGATGGGTAGAATGCATGCTCGTAAATATCTTCCTTTAGTAGCAACTATTGGTTTATTTGTTGGTATTGCTAACCTTATCGGTATTATTCCTGGTTTTGAAGCTCCATCATCAAGTTTAAATATGACGCTTATGCTTGCACTTACTGTATTTGTTTACTATAACTTTGTTGGTATCAAAACACATGGTGTTTTTAATTACTTCAAGCACTTTACAGGTCCAGTTTGGTGGTTAGCATGGTTGATGTTCCCTGTAGAAATTGTTTCTCATTTCTCTCGTATTATCTCTCTTAGCTTCCGTCTTATGGGTAATATTAAAGGTGATGATATGTTTCTCGCTGTAATTTTAATGCTAGTTCCATGGATTTTACCTTTAATTCCTTTTGCTCTTTTAACATTTGGAGCATTTTTACAAGCATTTATCTTTATGATGCTTACATATGTTTATCTTGCAGGTGCAGTTGTCGTAGAAGAACATTAGGCACTCTCTATGCAAAAAGATATTTATGAAAGAATCATAAGCTTTTTGCAAGGAGCATCATGGGCGATAGTCCTCTTTGGTGCTCTTTTTACTTTCCAATTTTCTATTCTTTTTGGTCTCTCTTTTGCACTCTTTTTAACACTCCTTTATATAATCGTATCACTCTTTCTAATCTTAGTACTTGATGCTTTGAGTATAAACAAACAGAGACTTGTAGAAGCTAAGAAACAGACAAAAATTTTAGAAAAACTTTACTCTCAAGAGAGTAATTCAAACTCCAAAGAGATTTAAATCTTCTATAGAATTGGGAAGTGGATAGTACTGCGTAATAAGTTCATTGCTATCTATACCTGCGAGTTTTCTGAGTGCTTTATTTATATGGGCATAGGTTATACTTACTCCATTGTCATCTTCGGCTAATGTATCACTATTTACCTTTTTAGCGATATGCCCATCTGTTGTTGTACCTATAACACCTTTTTTCTTGATAGGTGTCCCCATAAACATCATAGAAGAGACACTCCAATGATCTT
>JALSUU010000053.1 GCA_027071075.1 Sulfurimonas sp.
TTTAAACATTCGCGTTGGAAGACAAGTAATAGATACTCCTTTAGCTGATTCAGATGACATACGAATGATTCAAAATAGTTTTGAGGCTTACATCGCTACTTATAATGTAGCAGGTATTGAATTTATGGCTGGTCACTTACAAAAGTGGCATGGTGTTGATGCAGAGCTAGACAATGACTGGACTCCAGCAGGAGAAGATGGTACAAACTTTGGAGGTCTGAAATATCATAATGTTTTAGAGTTTAGCGCATGGTATTACAACATACCAAAAATGACAAATGCTGCCTATTTTGACCTTGGTGTAGAGTATCCAATAAATAAAGATTTTTTACTTCACATTGGCGCACAATACCTCAATGAAACAGAGTTAGAAAAAAGTGGCACCGCAGCTTCTATCTATGGCGCACTTGTAGAAGTTGTTGCTTACGACATAGGATTTAACCTCTCTTTTAATAAATCGCAGAGACGAGTAGGAAAAGATACCTTTAGTGGTTTTGGTGGAGGAACACTCTACACAAGTATGGATACATCTATACTCAACGACATAACAGCAGACAGAGATGCACTCTCCATCGTTACAGGTTTATCCTATACATTAGATAAGATAGATGTTCTCTATGCCTATGGAGATTTCTCAGGAGGTGCGGATAGTTTAGGTCAAAAGGAGCATAGAGTTGAGCAGGATATTGGAGCAGGGTATAACTTTAATGATGAGTTTGTTGTATCCGCTATATATGCAGATATGAACGATAAAGAGAATCCTACAAATAGCTGGAATAGAGTTCAGGTGATGGTAAACTACAACTTCTAAAAAATTCTTTTGAACTCTTGTTAAAATCAAAACATTTCTGTACAATAAAAATATGAAAACATATAATATATTTACAGACAAAAAAGATACTCTACCAGAGGGAAAAGCAGACTTTTTGCTTGCTGCCTCTGTTACAAAAACTTGCGAGATAAAGGGAATCACCCAAGCGGGTATTCCCGGAAAAATCGCCTACACACCAACACTTGATGCAGAGTTTATAGTCACCCAGAAGCTCTTTTCTATGCCTGAAATTGCCGAGACTCCTAGTGGTGTGCCTACTCCAGCACTGATAACACGAGCTGTACATAATCTTGATGCATTTAGTAGTGTTGAGATACTTGACTTAGGGCTTGAAGTCAAACCTCAAGAGGTGAGGCTTCACAACTTTGACATAAAGCCATCACAGAGTATTGCTCAGGGTGCAAACATAGATGCAAAAGAAGTGTTTGCTAAAGGGATGGCATTTGGAAAAAGCTATGAGTTGAAGGGGAACTATCTTATCTTAGGAGAGAGTACGCCAAGTGGCACGACAACTGCCATGGCTTCTGCACTTGCACTTGGGTATGCATGTGAGGATGATTTCTCTTCAAGCTTTTTAAATGTTCCAAACGATATTAAAAAAGAGACACTTGATGCAGCACTCTCTCTTATAGATGCAGATATGAGCAACTTTGAGAAGCTTGGTCTTGTAAGTGACAATATGCTCCTCTTTTGTGCAGGTTTTTTACTTGAAGCGAGTCGAAGATTTCATGTTGTTTTAGCAGGGGGAACACAGATGGCTGCTTGTCTGCTCATCGCTGACAAACTCCGTGAAGATGTTTTGATGCAACTAAAATCTGACAACATTACACTTGCAACTACTGCATGGGTAGCAAAAGATGCACACTCAAATATCAAACATATTTTAGAACAACTCAGCTACAAACCCCACGCTATCTATACAGAGCTTAGTTTTGCCAAGGCTGAAATACCTGTACTTAAAATGTACGATGAGGGTGAAGCAAAAGAGGGTGTTGGAGCAGGTGCTGCGCTTGCCTATGCAAACGCTAACAAACGCACTAACAAAGAGCTTGTTGATGCAGTAGAACTTATCATGTACGGAATGATGTAGGTATGACTCTTTTTATAGGTGGCATCAAGAGTGGAAAAAGTAAAAATGCAGAGATGCACATACTTGAAAAGACTCAAGAAAAGCCTATTTACCTTGCTACAAACGAGTTCTTTGATGCAGAGATGCACAAAAGAGTAGAGAAGCACAAAGAGCAAAGAGCCGAGCAGTTTATAACTCGCGAAGAGCCTCTTGAACTCCTTACAGTCATCCAAGAGAGTAACAAACCTGTTTTAGTTGAGTGTGTGAGTATGTGGATAAACAATATGCTCTACCATAAGAGAAGTGAAGAAGAGATTATGCATCAACTCAAGCAAATTACAGAGTTGGACAAAGAGGTCGTTTTTGTCATCAACGATGTAAGTTGCTCCCTAGTCGCAGCAGATAAACTCTCAAGAACTTTTGTAGATATCAACGGGAGAGTCGCACAATATTTAGCCCAAGAGTGCGATGCAGTCTATAACACCATCGCTGGTATAAGTGTGCAGATAAAATGAAACTATTTCAAGGCTTCGCTCTCGCCTTTTCCATGCTGAGTATCCTCCCCTTTTTTAAGGTACACGACTTTTTTAAAGGCATCAATGCCTACTCTGCTATGTTTTACCCTCTCGTTGGGTTTTTACTTGGGCTAATGCTTTGGACTCTGCATACCCTACTCACTCCCTACTTCCCACCTCTGCATCTTGGTGTTATCATCTTTGTTGTCTGGATGATTATCACGGGCGCTTTGCATCTTGATGGCTTTAGTGATAGTGTCGATGGACTCTTTGTAAGTAAAGAGCGTGCCTTAGAGGTGATGAAAGATGCACATGTGGGTGGCATGGGAATGAGTTTTACAGTTGTTTTTCTGCTCTTTAAACTCTCCTCTTTACTCTACGCTGATGCCTACTATCTGCTTCCTGTTATACTGATGTTCTCACGACTTAATGCAACTCTGAGTATCTACTTTTTTGACTATATCAGTAAGGGTGTCTCCTCACTTATAAAAGAGGAGTTACAACTGAGGCATATTGTTTTTGCATCACTCTACTCTTTAATAATTGCTTATTTTTTCTCAGCTACCTCGCTCATATTGATATCTTTATTCATTATGCTACTTACAGCTCGATTTTTCACAAAACGACTCGGTGGACTTAATGGCGATGTTTATGGCTTTATGATAGAAGTAAGCGAACTTGCTATGCTCAATCTTCTCATCGTAGAAAAATTTTCATGACTCTCACCCTTGTAAGACATGCACAAATTGCGAAAGAGTATAAGGGTAAATACAACGGGCTTATAGATATTTCACTCTCCAAAGAGGGCATAGATGATGCAAAAAAACTAGGAAAAATACTGAAAAAGAGAGCTTTTGATAAGGTTTACTGTTCTGATTTGAAACGAGCACGAGAGACACTTGCTGCTTTTGAACTCAAGCTACCCACTATCTACTCCAAAGAGATATGTGAAAAATCATGGGGCATACATGAGGGAAAAAGTTTTGAAGAGATAGAGGCTATGGGGCTTCGATATGAAAACTTTGAGCAGTGGGTTGATGCACTCGGTGGGGAGAGATATGCAGAGTATAAAGAGCGTATCAAAAACTACTTTTATGGTGTCATCAAAAATGATGATGCAGAAAATATCTTAGTTATCACACATGCTGGTGTTATCAAGACACTACTAAGCATCGTTAAGAATATCTCACTTGAAGAGGCGTT
>JALSUU010000054.1 GCA_027071075.1 Sulfurimonas sp.
CACCAACAGATTGTTCAGGTGCTGCAGTATAAGTAAGGTCACCATTTGCATCTTTACCTGCTGTTGCATTATTTGGTAAGAAACGCTCTAAGAGGAGTTGACTACCTGCAGTTGAGAAGTTACGATACTCTGAAGCTAAAACAGCACGCAATCCCTCTTCACTTCCTGGGTACTTAAACTGTCCTGCTCTTACATTCAAGTAAGGAATAGCTCTATAAGTGATAGATGCATCTGTAAGATAATTACTTGTTTTATGCCCTGCAGGGTTTGTGATACCGTTATCTCCAAACTCAGTCATAAAAAAGTAGTCAATAGTATTCTCTTTGTCTATCATTCCACGCACCGCTAAACGAGCACGATCTATCTCAAAACCAGACTGATGGTCTAAACCAGGAGCTAACATAACAAATGGCGTTTTATTTGTGCCAGCTTTATCTAAAATCGTTCCATAATCTTTTTGATACCCAGCCTGAATAAATCCCCAAACATGTGGCTTGTTATTGTGGTTTGCAACTTTTTCTCCATCTTTTTTTACAAAGTCAGGTTGTGTTCCAGCTATACTAAGCCAGTCGGCTGCATGAAGTCCTACTGAAAGTAGAGATGCACTTAAAAGTGATAAAGCTATTTTATTTTGAATTTTCATTATATTTTCCTTATTTTATTTTATGGTCACCACGAATTGTATCTATATCAAGACCAAATTGTTTAAAATTACTTCGTACTGTGTGTTTCTCTTTGAGCACTTTAGAGTTATAGTAACCCATTTTACTCTCAGGAAATAAACCTTTTCTTAAATCGAAATCAGCATGTGGTTGAGCATCTACATAGAGCATTATATCTGCTGCTGCTTGATCTTTTAATGTACCACCTTGATATTTTGGCATGTTTGATTGTACCCATGCAGCACCTTTGTTGAGTTTACTCATACCTGCACCTGTATTGTATGCAAGCCATTTTCCATTTTTTTGTCCCCAAAGTGGTGGAAATGTTCCCTTACCCGCACCATCCCTACCATGGCACATGGCACATTTGGCTTCATACAGTTTTTTACCATTTACATAATTTGCATGTGTTGCTTTTTTCTGAATTTTTGCAAAATGTTTTGCACCATGCATCCATCTATCTGAGTTCATTGGACTACAAGGCATTTTTGGATTCATCTTCATTGGCATACCCTCTGAAAGCCATGTAACATAAGTAGCCATTGCCACAGATGCTTTTGTATCAACAATAGGGCGTTTACCATTCATACTACGCATAAAACAGTTGTTGATTCTATCTTGTAGTGTTTGTACAGATTTTTCTCTTTTTGAGTATGCAGGAAAAGCAGTTGCTGTCCCTATAAATGTAGAAATACCATGTGCTGTACCTGGTTTTCCATCACTTCCTCGTATATGACAACTGATACATTGAAGTTTATTTCCTACCATATCTTTTGTAAGTGGATGCGTATCTGTATGCATCATTATATCTTCACCAAGTTTTACCATTTTACCAACTTCACCAGCAGGGTATGCCTTTGGTGCAACTGTTGGTGTTTGAGCCATTAGATTTGAGCTCATCATTAAGAGTGCCGCAGCACCTAGTGAGTATTTTATTAGACTGTTTTTCATGCTATTTCCTTTTTTTATATACCTCATGATAACAATAACTATGTAACTTTTGTGTAAGTAAAAAGTGAACCTTGGGAAAGTTTACTAGTTACTGAAATTTCTATATCGTTTTTATCGCATATATATTTCACAATACTGAGACCTATACCAAAACCTCCTTGAATGACATCTTCCCGTGCATAACGCTCAAATATTTTTTTAGTATCTTTTATCCCTACACCCTGATCTTGGACACTAAAAACAGTATGATTCTTCTCTGCAAATAGTCTAATAAAAATTTTAGTATCTTTAGGACTATATTTAATTGCATTTGAGAGAGTATTGTCTATAACTCTTTGAAGCTCTATTCGGTTCATATCAAGAAACAAGTCTTCTTTTATATCTTCTCCAATGGATATATTTTTTACTTTAGCCAAATCTAAAAAAACTTCAATACGATTTGTCAGCAAATGGGAAAAATCGAGATGTTCTGCTTTATACTCTACATGTGTGTGTTTTATGTGATACTCAATATCCTCATAAATCAAAATCATACTCTGCATACTATTAAAAAGTCTGCGTAGAACTTTACTCTCCTCTTTTGAACGCAAAAACTCTAGATTTAGTTGCATTACACCTAAGGGTGTTTTCAACTCATGCATCGCATCATTAAAAAAAACATTGAGATATCTATTTGCTTTTTCTAGTGGACGCATACTTATCTTGATAAAAAAGAGTGTCATAAAAAAAATAACAGCCCCTAAAAAAAATGCTGTTAGCAGTGCTTTTGTATAGATATTTTTATATGAAATACTCTTAGTAAGTGTCATCTCTTCTGCCTGTAATCGGTTGGGACTTAAAAGAACTTTTTTACTTATGAGATTTTCATTCGTACTTGAACCTAGTATCTTTTTACAGATGGCTTCATCTGTTGCAAAAAGTAGTTGTGTATTTGTGCCATATAAACATGAATTGTAAAAAAGTGAACGAGGAAAATGAAATATATGTTTGTTTGTCTGCGAAAAATTATAAATACTCTTTTCAACACTATATGCATAGTGTTGTAACTCCTGCATTTGCACTTCTTTGTAACTCTTCTGCTCCACAGAGATATAAAAATAAGCAGGAATACTCACAATCAGAATAACAAGCATAGAGTAAAAAAATGCCAATGTATAGATATATTGCTTATCATTTTTTATCAATTTTGTATCCAAACCCTTTTTTATTTACAATAAATGTTGCATCTGTTTTATCACGAATTTTTTTAATACACATACGAATATCTGCCTCTGTTACTAATTTCTCTTCCCAAACATCCTCCCACAACTGCTTAGTAGAAATATATTTACCAAGATGAGTTATCAAGTACTCAAGTACCTTTTGCTCTTTTGGTGTAACTGCAATTATTTCACCTTTTTTAGAAAGCTTACCTTGTGTGAGATTATAACTGTACTCCTCATTGAGGGACACTTCTTCTTCATTTGAGTGCAGATAAAAAAGTTTTAGAACCTGTTCAACACGATACTTCAACTCTCTCGCAGCAAAAGGCTTACGAATATAGTCATTACAACCAAGTTCATAACCAATACTTAGATTGTCAATATCAGTCAAAGAAGTCATGAAAATAACGGGTGTTTCATCATTCTGCTCACGCAACATCTGCACAATTTCATAACCATTTTTACCTGGTACGCGGATATCTAAAAGTAAAAGATGGTATTTTTTAAAATAGAGTGCATCGACTACTTCATCACCATTTTCAAAACTCTCAACCTTGTATCCTAAAGATTCAAGGTACTCATGTATCGTCTCCTTATAACTCACATCATCTTCTAAAAGTAATATTTTCATTGAATAATTACTCCCGAACTATTGGCTTTATTTCTTGTTATTTCATCTTTTGTTTTGAGCATCAAAGGAGTACTATTTTCAAATACAATTACAAAATAACCCAAATCAATGTTTTCAAAATTTTTAATACTAAAATAAGCAAATGCATGATTATCCTGTGTGAAATAGCCAGAACTTTTCAGATTACTCATATCAAATTTTTTTAGGCTGGCGAAACTATGCTTATCATAATCCTCATTTACTAAAACATACCTCTGAAGTACTACGGGATTATGTTTGAGCGTTGTAGCTATATTGAGATACTTTTTATTGAGAAGTATAAAAAGAGCATATCCATGTTCGGACAATTTTTTTCGTAAATGTTCAAAGTTTTCAATGACTTCAATAGAGCCTTGAAATTTACCATTTTTCAGTATAGGAGATATAGCCTTTATGTTTAAGCGTTTTCCTACTTCAATGGAAACCAAAGGTTTTTGAGACTTTTTTACACGAACTAAGCCTTGACGAAACGATGCAAGTGGAACACCTTGAACTGCATAATCCCAACTTCTTAGGTAAGTATGCAAACTTGCATCATGTACCTGCACTTCAACGCTACACCCCTGCAACTTCTTTAAACTTGCAATCTTTTGGTGAATAATTTCAAATGTTTTTTTTCTATCATGAGTATAAAATGCTTCTAAAAAAGTCTTATCCTGTGAAAGGAGCAGAGAGAGTGAAAGGGCATGATGTTCTTCTTCTTCAAGTAAGTTTCGTGTCAAAAAAAGAGCATTATCCAATGATTGTAGTGCCTGTTTTTTAGAGTATGACTGGTTTAGGGTGTAGATAAAATAGAAAGAAAAAGAGAGCACCCCAATCATAAATACAAAAACTATTTTATCAATTCTGCCTATTACTTTGTCAAATAAATTCAATCAATTCCAATTACTTATGTTCTATAAACAGAGATATCTTGAGATAATTCATTTGTTCTTTGCGTTAACTCTTGTGCTAAGTTTGAGATATGGTCTACATTTTTTGTGTTGTTATTTGAGATTTCATTTATGTTGTTAATAGATTGTAAAATACTCTCTGTTGTTTCAGTGTTCTTTTTTATATCAGTATGAAGTGTTTCTATGTACTCCACAGTTTCTAAAAGTGTGTCGATGGATGTTTGGGCATTTTCGCCTACTTGATTTGAAGTGACTGAAAGGTCTGCAACTCTTTGAGTGTTTTTCTCTATGTCAGATAAGATATCGTTAATGGATTGCACCATTATGCTTGTAGTCATATCAATATCGACTAAGCTTTTTTGTGTTCTTTCTGCAAGTTTTCTTACTTCATCAGCAACAACGGCAAATCCTCTTCCATGTTCACCTGCACGAGCAGCTTCTATGGCAGCATTAAGTGCTAGTAAGTTTGTTTGGTCAGCTATATCAGATATAACTTCCATTACATCTTTAATCTTATTTGTCTCTTGAGAAAAAGCAATAATTTTTTCATTTATAGAATTTTCAACTTCTGAGACACTATCTAACTGTTCCATAGTAAAGTGTAAGGATTTTTGCATATCTTGCATATTTTCTTGGGTATTTTCTGCCTTTGAAAGTAGCTTTTGAGATGCATTATAGGAAGTAAGCATACCGTTTTTCATAATAGCTGCGTTTTGGGTAATAGTCGACAATTCTTCCTCGGTAGACTCCCGTATTTCTTGTGTCGCAGTATGTAAGTTTTCTGTAAAGTGAATATTATCTTCAAAAGAGTTTTTAATACTTCCAAAAGAGTTTCGTAACATACTTAACAAATCATTTAACTTTTCACTCATTTGTGAAATCTCACCAGAGCCTTTAATCACAATATTTTTCGTAAAATCTTTACTATTTGTAATGTACTCTATATCATTTTTTAAAGTTTCTATAGATTTTAAAATACTTGAAGATGTAATATAAGAGATAAAGATAATAAAAAAGACACCCAGTACAGAGATTATTTCAATAATAATTCTGTTTTTCTCTAGCATTTTTAAATTTTCTTTTTTGATACGACTCAAGAATTTCTTTTGTTCTTTAATGATTGATTTTTTTAATGCTATCGCTTTTGGTGTGATATTTTTTAACTTTTTCTTTGCATCTGCATCTTTATAAGTCCCATCTTTTCTTTTATTTACCAACAGGACATCAGCAATTTTGTATCTTAATATATTCCACTCTATATATTTTCCAGATAAATATACAATTGTTTTACGACTATCTTCATCATCAATTATTTTTGATAAATCCTTGATTTTTTCTATTTGACTCTTTGTATCTTTCTTAAATTTATCTAAAAACTTCTGTTTTAAGAAGAGTCTAAAACCTCTTAAATCTGCTGATGTTTCAGCCGACAAGTACTGAATTTCACCTACTGACACAATTCTTTGCACTATAATTTTTGATTGTTTGTTATTTAGATATGAAGTAAATCCTAATATCACTACGATTAAAAAACTCAAAATGGACAAAATTGTCAATTTTAATTTTATGGATGTATTACTCATGTTTAACATTTTCTTTCCTTGTGTTTGATTATACTATTTTTTGAAGAGATATGTTTGGAGTTTTTTACTATGCAAATCATCTTCAGTAATTTTATTCATCAATTATACTTATTATTAATATAAATAAGCTTAACTCAAAATTAACACTTTTGTAACACTACTTTAGTATTATTTTGTAATTTAAATTTTTAAGGGTATATCAACAATGAAAAAACTCATTCCACTCTCACTGCTTACTTTTGCCTCACTCTATGCATCAGAGTTACAACTTGACACTATTGATGTTGAGTCAACAACACTCTCAGAAGTAGCACAAAAAGCACAAACCTCAGCCGATGTAGCGCAAACACTTAGCGATAATGTTCCAAGTATCGATATGAGTCGCCGTTCTGGTATAGCCAACGATATTCTTATCCGTGGTCAAAAGCGTGACAATATCTCTATAGAAGTAGATGGAACAAAGATATATGGTGCCTGTCCAAATAGAATGGACCCCTCAATCTCACACATCGTTGCAAACCAAATAGAGAGCATAAAAGTTATAGAGGGTCCTTATGATGTTACAAACTTTGGAACGATGAGTGGTGGAGTGGTGATAGCGACAAAACAACCATCCAAAGAGAAAAAAGGACAGATTAATCTTGGTTTTGGTTCATTTAACTACAAGAAATTTGGCGCTACGGGGAGTGGCGGCAATGACTTTATAAGAGTCTCTATCACTGCATCAACAGAGTCTTCAGACCAATATAAAGATGGAGATGGCAACACTTTAGCTGAGCAGGTAGACAACTATGCAGGGAACAATAGTGCTTTGCAAGGGGTAAAATACAAACCGCAATATAAAGATTTACAAGCATACTCAAAAAAGAGCGCTATGCTAAAAGCCAATATCACTACAGCAAAAGACCAAGAACTCCGACTAAGTTATACAGCCAATAGAAGCGATAATGTCCTCTATGCAAACTCAAAAATGGATGCGCTTTGGGATGACTCAAATATTTATAGTGTAGCCTATAACATAGACAGCATTAACGATATCTACAAAAATTTCAATCTCCAATACTACAAATCAGATGTAGACCATCCAATGGCTACAAAGTATAGAATGTCATCAAACAAACCTATGATGGACAACACAAACCACCTCACAACTGACCTACAAGGTGTTAAGTTCAAAAACACTCTTGAAGTAGAGGATTATAAGTTTTTACTTGGTCTCGATGCAAGTCAAAGAAAATGGGATGGAAGATACTACAACACTACTTCACTTATGCCAAAACCTACAGCAAAAAGTATTGATACTGCACAGACTGATAATATGGCAGTTTTTGCAACACTTCAAAAAAAATATGGCGACTTTGATATAAATCTCGGAGCGAGATATGATGCAACAACTATCTCTCATGCTACTTACGCAGACAAGGATTACTCAGGACTTAATCTAAACATCTTTTCAGCCTATAACTTTAACAGTGACAACAAAATCTTTCTCGGTTTTGGTCAAGCCTCTCGTGTGCCTGATGCAAGAGAGTTATACTTTACAAGCATAAAAGGAAATCTAGTAGGAACACCTACGCTAAAGCAGACAACAAACAGCGAAGTTGATTTTGGATATGAGGGTGCTGGTGAGAGTTATGAGTTTAAAATCAAACTCTTTTATTCTCAACTCAAAGATTATATCTACATTCAAAAAGGTTTGATGAAAAATGCCTTTAGCAACATTGATGCAACTATCTACGGAACAGAACTCAGTGGCTCATACTTTATAAATGATGATATTTCACTCGATATTTCTGCAGCCTATAAACGCGGTCAAAAAGATGAAGCATTGAGTTCTCAGAGTGATTTAGATTTAGCAGACATGGCACCACTCCGCGGAAGTGTAGCACTCAACTATGAGTATATGAACAACTCTTTAGCTACACTTGAACTTAAAGCAAGTGACAAATGGAGTGATTATGATGCAGATAATGGCGAACAAGAGTTAGCTGCTTGGAGTATTATAAATATGAAAATCAAACACGCTATCAATAAAAAGTTTGACTTTACAATAGGCGTGAATAATTTACTTAATGAGACTTATGCAGTGAGTAACACTTATGTTGATTTAACCCTTATTGCAACGGGGACAGATGATGTGATGCTTCTTAATGAACCAGGGCGATATATCTATACAAATCTTGATTTTAAGTTTTAGAAAATAGGGATAAGCACTTCTTCATATAAAAGAAGATAAAATCCTTCTATGATTGAAAGATACCCTACAAAAAAAATTTATGTCGGTGATGTAGCTGTTGGTGGTGATGCACCAATCTCTACACAGTCGATGACCTTCTCAGATACGCACAATGTTGCAGCAACCGTTGAGCAGATAAATCGTTTGCACTTTGCAGGAGCGGATATTGTCCGTGTTGCTGTTCCAGACATGGAAGATGCCCTTGCACTCAAAGCTATAAAAGAGCAAATATCGCTCCCTTTAGTTGCAGATATTCACTTTAACTATAAACTCGCACTTATTGCAGCCGAGTCTGTGGACTGCATCCGTTTTAACCCGGGAAATATAAGCGATAAGGGGAAAATCCGTGAGATAGTAAAGGCGTGTCAAGAGAGAAATCTTCCTGTTCGCATAGGTGTGAATGCTGGAAGTTTAGAAAAAGAGTTTGATAATAGGTATGGACCAACAGCTGAGGCGATGGTAGCATCAGCAGAGTACAACATCAAATACCTTGAAGATTTAGGCTTTGATAACATCAAAATCTCACTTAAAGCAAGTGATGTAGAGAGAACGGTGCAAGCATATAGAATGCTCCGTCCAAAAAACAACTACCCTTTTCATTTAGGAGTGACTGAAGCAGGTACACTTTTTCATGCTACTGTGAAAAGCTCCATTGGTCTTGGTGCCCTACTCCTTGATGGCATCGGTGATACTATGCGTATCTCTATAACTGGTGAGCTTGAAGAGGAGATAAATGTTGCCCGTGCTATTTTAAAAGATAGTGGCGCGATGCCTGATGGTCTCAACATCATCTCCTGCCCGACTTGTGGACGCATCGAAGCTGATTTAGTGAGTGCTGTAAGCGAGATAGAAAAAAGAACTGCCCATATAAAAACCCCACTCAATGTCTCAGTGATGGGCTGTGTAGTAAATGCTATAGGAGAAGCGGCTCACGCTGATGTCGCCATAGCGTATGGAAAAGGAAAAGGTTTAGTGATGGTAAAAGGCGAAGTCGTTGCTAACCTTGATGAAGATGCACTTGTAGATAGATTTGTGAGTGAAGTTGAAGCGATGGCAGAAAAAGTATAATGCAAGATAACCTCTATAACCTAGCCTTTGAACGCTCTATTCTCAGCTCTATCATCTTTGAACCTAGCCAATTTGATGAGCTCAGTACCGCACTGAATGAAGATGACTTTTATCTTCCCGCACATAAAGATATCTTTTTAGCAATGATGACACTTTTACAAAAAGATCAGCCTATTGATGAAGAGTTTATCAAAAAAGAGCTTATCAAAATCAAAAAATTTGATGAACAAGTGCTTCTTGAAATCCTCTCAGCAAACCCTATCTCAAACACTAAAGCCTATGTAGATGAGATAAAAGACAAATCTCTCAAGCGCCATCTTTTAACACTTACAACAGAGATAAAACGCGTAACAGTAGAAGAAGAACTACCCTCTGCTGAAGTGATAGATATAGTTGAGAAAAAACTCTATGAGATAACCCAAGACAATCAAACAAGCGACTTTAAGGACGCTCCAAAGATGACATTTGACACTATGGAGTACATCAAAGAGATGAAAGCCCGTGGAAACTCTGTGCTTGTTGGAGTCGATACTGGCTTTGCTGAACTCAACAAGATGACGACTGGTTTTGGTAAGGGAGACTTGGTAATTATCGCAGCACGCCCTGCGATGGGAAAAACTTCTTTTGTGTTAAATACTGTTAATTCTCTTATAATGCAAGGCAAAGGAGTAGCATTTTTCTCTCTTGAAATGCCAGCGGAACAGTTGATGTTGCGTCTGCTCTCTATCCAAACTTCTATACCACTTCAAAAACTGAGAGTGGGTGATATGAATGATGACCAATGGTCTTCACTCACTGGGGCTATTGATAAGATGAATGGTGCGAAACTCTTTGTGGATGATCAGGGAAGTATTAACATTAATCAACTCCGTTCTAAACTTCGTAAACTGAAAAATCAACACCCTGAGATTGAGATAGCTGTGATAGATTATCTTCAGATTATGCAAGGCGTTGGAAACCAAGATAGACACCTGCAAGTCTCTGAAATCTCTCGTGGACTTAAAATGCTTGCGCGTGAGTTGGAGATGCCAGTAGTTGCTCTCTCTCAGCTCAACCGTGGATTAGAGTCTCGTAATGACAAACGCCCAATGCTGAGTGATATTCGTGAGTCTGGTTCTATTGAGCAAGATGCGGACATCATTCTCTTTGTCTATCGTGATGATGTTTATCTCTACAAAGAGGAAAAAGAGCGTGAAAAAGCTGCAAAAGCAGAGGGAAAAGAGTTTGTCTCAGAGTATGTTGAAAAAGAGGAAGAGGATGCGGAGATTATCATAGGAAAACAGCGAAATGGTCCTACGGGTCATGTAAAACTTGTCTTTCAGAAAAAGCTTACTCGCTTTGTTGATGCACCTACCTTTAGTGCAGGCGTTGAGACAGTATATGAAAATATAGACACAAGTTCTGCAGACATGGATGTCCCTATAGTGGATATGCCTACACTTTAAAAAATGCTTGAGAGAGTCTCCCTTTTTAGGAACACAAGAGACTTCTTTCATCTTCTTATTCTCGTTTTTACACTTTTTTCACTCTCTATCTCTTATGAGTTTTATAACTACAAAGAACTCACAAAGTTTGACTCACAACTCGTAGATGCCACAGTCCTAAAACAGTACACAAAAACCAAACTTACAAAAAAGGGGAAGTTAAAAACTTATCAGGTACTAAAACTCAAAAGTGATGCAGGTTTTGTTTTTTACTCCACAGCAAGCAAAAAACTTCAAAATATCAAGTATAAAAAAATTCAAGTCGAAGCATGGGCTGGGAAAATCAGTTTTTATGAGTATATGCACGGTTTTTACTGCTTCTCTAAAATACTTAAAATTTATGATGATACTTCTTATAAAACAAAACTCAATACATTTATAGATGCACAACACTCTAATGCTAATATATCTCTACTCTATCAAGCACTCTTTAGTGCTAAACAGCTCCCCTATAAACTTCAACAACTCTTTTCAAATCTTGGTATTTCCCACCTCATCGCCATTAGTGGATTTCATTTAGGTGTATTAGGAGGAATACTCTTTTTTCTTTTCAAATACCCCTATAAATTTTTACAAAATAGATACTTCCCCTACAGAAGTTACAAGGTGGACTCTTTTTGGATAGTTACCCTACTCCTCTACAGCTACTTACTATTTTTAGACATACCACCCTCGCTACTTCGTGCTTTAGTTATGCTCATTATCGGTTTTATATTATATGATAGAGGTATGGTTATCATCTCGATGCAGACACTCCTACTTACAACTTTACTCATAATAGCACTTATACCACGACTCTTTTTTAGTGTAGGATTTTGGCTGAGTGTAAGTGGCGTTTTTTATATCTTTTTGTTTTTGATTCATTTTAAGGAGTGGAGCAGATGGACACAATTTTTCCTGCTTCCGTTTTGGGTCTATTTTTTAATGTTACCCTTTTCATTAGTCATATTTGGAAACTTTAGTATCTACCATCCCCTCTCTGTTTTATGGACTTCACTCTTTACACTCTTTTACCCACTAAGTATATTTTTACATATCTTAGGAGTAGGAAATTTACTTGACTCCTCACTTCTAGCTTTGATGCACTTAGATACAAAACCAATCACATTAGAGTTAAGTAAAAATATTTTGATTATTCAAGTTCTTTTATCTTTTGGAGCCATTTACAAAAAAAGTTTCCTCACCTTACTTCTACTCTTTAGCTTCTCTTTTTTTATATATGCCATCTATAATGTGACATAGTTTAAGTCCATAAATAAATATAATCCACGAAGCATAAATCCATAAAAAAAGAAACATCAAAATAGCAAAAGAGCCATACATAGTTGTGTAAGACTTATTCATAAAAACATAGTAAATAAAGGCATTTTTACTCACACTAAAGACTATGGAGATAACAAAAGAACTTATCAAAGATGCCTTAGGATTTACTCTTACATTTGCCGAGATTTGAAAAAGTAAAAAGAAGAGACTCCAGATAATAATATAGGGAATCAGAGGAAGAATATCTAAGCCCTCAGTCAAAGAGTTTGATGCCATAAGTGTGGCGATATACCCCGTTATGTAAAAAGAAGCCCCTAGAGCGATCGGAGTAAGTGTTAACATAGTCCAGTAGGTTGTTATACTCTCCCATAGTGTTCGTGGCTTTGCATGAAAAATTCTGTTTGCGATATACTCAAAGTTTTTAAAAAAGAGCAAAGAGGAGACTAAAATAGCGATAAATCCTATCATTCCCATCTTAGAGGAGTTTTGTAAAAAACCATTTATCTGCTGCATCACCACTTCTGAGTTTACAGGCATAAGGTTTGAGAAGATAAAATCTTGGATTTTTAAGTAGTACTCAGAAAAACTTGGCAAAGATGTAAGCAGTGTCATCATAATAAGCAAGAGTGGAATAATGGTAAATATAGTATAAAAACTCAAACTTGCAGCAAAAAGTGTCAACTCCTTATCTACAAATGTTTTAATGAAAAAACGAATATGTTTATAAACCCTATAGAACTCTTTTTTTACAACCACGCAACACCCCTTATTTTTCAATTATCCCAAATTATACCCTAAACTGCCTCTAACCTTCGAATCTCTCTCGCCGAGTGGCGTAACTCTTCTCCCAAGGTTGAACCAAGTTCAAAAAGAAGGGCTAAAGATAATTCCTCTTTCTCTTTGGACTCTAAACTGATAAGGTCTGCTTGTTTGAACTCTAGTAGAGTTGTATCGGCTTTACATACAGCACTTGCTGTCCTCTCACCAGGATTTAAAAAAGATATCTCACCAAAATAAGTCCCTGCTCCATATTTTCCAAAGAGTTTATAATCATCTTTACCGTAAAAGAGTTCAATATTGACCTCCCCCTTTAAAACCATAAATAGAGAGTCTCCCATATCACCTTGTTCAAAAAGTGTTTCACCCTTGTTCAGTTTTATTTCACGACTCAGTTTTTGAATAATCTCTACAATATTTGGAGAGATATTTTTACAAAGTTGATTTTCCTCTATATCTATAAAGCTATCCTTGCTACGAAGTTCAATACCATGTGCTACTAGTAGTCTATTTTCTCCATACTCAAAGGCACTATCAATATTGATAAAAGTTCTAATTTTAATACTATGTTTTTTATCTATACTCTCAAGTGCTCTATTGATTTTTTTACCCAAACCTAACTCTTTATGCATATGACATAAAACAAGTTCAGAGCCAATATTTTTCAATCGTGATGCTATTTGCAGTAAGATGATAACCCCCGAGAGATCCATCAAAGTAACTCTTTGAAAATGCAAAATGACTATATAGCCCTCTCTCATATAAGGATCCATCTCCTCTAAAAGTTTATCTGCCGTTGCAAAGAAAAGGTTTCCAGTCAACTCAAGCATCACAACTTTCTCTCCATACTCTTGTAAAATTGCCTTCTCTGCATCTGTTCTTTTGACTAAAGAGGTTCTTCTTGAAGCATTTGTTCTTCTATGAATGATATCCGCTTTTATCTGCATACGAAGATAGACAAGCATAGAGATTACAATACCAATTCCTACAGCACTCACAAGATCAATAAGAATCACACTTAAAAGGACAACGAGAGCAATAAATGCATCAACTCTACTCTTTTTATAGCGTAACCAATCAATGATGTTAAAGTTTATCATTCCAAAACCGACAATGACGATAATAGCACCAAGTACACTCAGCGGTAAATATCTCCCCAGACTCCCAAAAAAAAGAATGAGAAGCACAAAAACAAGTCCACTAAAGATACTACTATAACGCCCACCGCCACTCTGTATATTTACTAGTGTAGCGCCTTTTGTACCTCCACCACCGAGTCCACCCAAAAGACCAACAATAATCTGTCCAATCCCCTGAGCCACAATCTCCTTTCTTCCATTATGTCTTGTGTTTGTTTGCGAATCTGCAACTATGGCTGTCACTAAACAATCTGTCGTTGCAAGAACAGTAAGAGCCAATGATGCAGTCACTATCTCTTCTATATTTAAAGAGTGTAAACCTACTAAAGAGAATCCAAAATGTAAAGAGTCAATACCAGGGATACTCCCCACTACCCAAGAAGAAAAACTTTCATCAAGATAGAGACTATTGAGCAGGGCATACACAAGACTCCCCACGAAAAGCCCCACAAGTGCAGCAGGAAGTTTTTTACTTATCTTGGGCGTTATGATAATAGTGAGCATTGTAACTACTGCTATAATTAGGGGGATAGAAGCGATAAAACGATCATCTATACTCTGATAAGGGGAGAGAAAAAGTTTTAGCTGAGATTTTATCATTAATATCCCAATTCCACTTACCAATCCAACGATTACAGGGTAAGGAATATACTTAACAAGTTTTGCCCCACCTAAAAGACTAAAGATGATTTGAAAAAGACCCGTTAGTATGAGTATAGCACTCAGAGTCAGCAACATATTTGCTGAAGTAGCACCGTTTCCTGCCATAATGGTAAACACACCGACAAGTAACATGGTAACGGGACCATTAGGTGCGCTAAACATTCCAAGTGTTGCACCAAATATCCCTGAGACTAAAGAGAGCACTGCAGCGCCAATGATTCCAGCAAGTGCACCACTTGATGCATCAAGTCCCATCACAGAGAAAAGAACAACCCCTAAACCCATTGATTGAGGAAGAATTACTGCAGTACCTGAAAGTGCACCTAAAAAATCTTTTAAAAGTGAGGTAGTATCTATTTTCATTTGAGTAGCCTTTGTAATATTATGGGCTACTCTTTATAAATTATTACTGAAGAGGGATTAATTAAGCCCCATTTTTGCAGGATTTAAAATATTGTTTGGGTCAAACGCCATTTTGATTGATTTAAAAAGATTCATCTCTTCATCAGAGAATGCCATACTCATATAAGGAGCTTTTGCAAGACCTATTCCATGCTCACCTGAGAGTGTTCCACCTAAATCAACTGTCGCTTGAAAAACCTCTTCTATGGCTTGATAAGCAATTTTTACCTGCTCAGGGTCACTACCATCTACCATTACATTCGTATGAACATTTCCATCACCCGTATGCCCAAAACAGGGGATGTTTACCTTATACTTATCAGCAATAGCATAAAATTTTTCTAAGAGTTCTGGTAAAACTGCACGAGGGACTGTTACATCTTCGTTGAGTTTTTTACTTCCATAAACACTTAGAGCTGGTGATGCATTACGGCGAGCGAACCAGATATCTTTTGCCTCTGCATCATCTTTAGCACGACGAAACTCTGTACAACCGTTCTCTTTAAAAACCTCTTCAATTTTATTCAGTTGAAAGTCTAAATCATCCTCTAGGTTTCCATCGACATCCGTTACAAGCAGAGCACCTGCATCAACGGGTAAACCCTTACTAAAAGTCTGCTCAACCGCACGGATAGTAAGGTTATCTAAAAACTCCATAGCAACGGGAGTGATGCCACTTGCCATTGTTTTATAAACCGCTTCCATTGCATCATTTACAGTTGGGAAAATTCCCATTGCAGTTTTTGTGAGCTTTGGCTTTGGAATGAGTTTGAGTGTTATCTCTGTTAAAACGGCTAAAGTTCCCTCAGAAGCGATTAAAATACCACTAATGTTATAGCCGGCAACATCCTTAATAGTTCTCTTTCCCGCTTTAATCACATCACCATTTGGTAAAACTGCACGCGTAGCCATCACATAATCTTTCGTGATGCCATACTTCGCAGCACGCATACCACCAGCATTTTCACTTACATTTCCACCAAGAGTTGAGTAGTCTTGACTTGCTGGATCTGGTGGGTAGAAGAGACCTACCTCTTCCACTGCTCTTTGTAGGTCCATATTTATCACGCCTGGTTGTACTATGGCTACCATGTTTTTCATATCTATCTCTAAGATATTATTCATATGTTTTTCCATCGCTAAAACGATTCCACCAGAACTAGGAAGTGCTCCACCTGTAAACCCTGAACCTGCTCCACGAGGAACTATAACAATTTTGTGTTCGTTACAGTACTTTAAAATCGCACTTACATCCTCTTCGTTGCGAGGAAAAACTACAGCATCTGGCTCAAAATGCTCACGCGTTGCATCGTAAGAGTAAGCAATCAAGTGTGCCTTGTCACTGTAAATATTTTCATCGCCTACGATTGCACTAAAGTGTTTTATATGTTTTATATCTATCATAGTTTATTTTCCTATTTCAAAATTTTTGAGTAAGTAGTGAAGCTTTGCATCACCCTCTTTTATCACATTATAAAAATTTTCATTCTTCTTGTTATACTCTACTAAAAGCTTATAGTAGTGTGGTGCATACTCTGTCAATTCATTACTTCCTGCTCCAAACCAATTTGCTTCAATCTTTTCTACTCTTGAGTAAAAAGGGAGTTTTACACTATCTTGTGTCAGTGGCGCATCACTAATGCTCAAAATTTTAAAACTTTTAATATCAATAGTGTAAAGTTTTTTATCAAGATAGATAAAGAGAAGTCCAACACTTGTAGCGATGCTCATCGCTTCAAAATCCTCTTTAAGAGGTGTTGGATGTCCTCTGTATGAAAGCACAGTTGCAAAAAGGTCAGAATGCACCCACTGGATTCTTACACTTTTTGTTATGCGATGATAAATCTCTTCACTTGGTGCTATTAGTAGCGCTCTTGAGTATCCAAAGGCGAGTTGCACTTCATCACCTACTACTATTTTCCACTTTCCAGAGGGAAGAGAGTTATTTCTCAGTGCTGTAAAGTTACTCATCTTCAGAGTAGCAATCTTTTTCTCTTTATCATAGGCAATAACTGTCGCATTTTTTAAGATGCTTGTATGCTCTTTTGCAATGCGGTGCACAACAAAACCACTCACGCCGACATCCACTTTTTCTATTTTTGCAGTTATAGTCTCACCATCAACGCTTAAAACAGGTGCTTTGATAATAGAAGCCATGAGTTCAAAACAGATAAAAGTGAGTAAAAGTATAGTTTTCATATTTCTTCTTTGTAATTATTTACTGCGATTATATCAAACAAACCTCAGACTAAGCAAAAATTTGATAATGTTTTACAATAATTTACTTTAGGCTTATATTTTTGATACGAATTCTCTTTTTACTTCTTTTTACAACCCTCGTTTTTGCTGCATCAGTGGATAGACATCGCTGGGCAAATGGTGAGACTTACTTAGTCTTTTTAGAAAAGAATAACTTACCAAGTAAGTTGCTCTACTATAACTTAGATAAGGATGACCAACGCCTTACAGAGGAGATGCGCTCAGGTGTTCACTACCAAATACTCAGAGATACAAACAAGAGTATAGAGCAGATTTTACTCCCTCTCAATGATGAACTACAGATTCATATCTATAAAAAAGATGCTGCTTATAAGTTTGAAGCGATTCCCATCATATCAACTACAAAAACAGAAGCTTTTGCGACAAAGATAGTAAGCTCTCCAAACTATACCATCATGAAAGAGACGGGGAGTAGAAAACTTGCACAAATTTTTACTGCTAGTTTTAGAAACTCTCTAAACTTTAAAAATGATATCCGTAAGGGCGATAACCTTGTGATGATTTATGAGCAGAAGTATAGACTTGGGGAAGTTTTTTCTATGCCTACTTTAAAAGTTGCTATGATAGAGATGCATCATAAAAAGCACTATATCTATCTCAATGATGATGAACGATACTATGATGAAAAAGGGCATGAGGTAGAAGGTTTTTTGCTTGCGCGTCCAGTTCGAGGAGCTAGAATCTCATCATACTTTACAAAAAGAAGATGGCATCCAATCTTACATAAATGGAAGGCACACTTAGGCATCGACTATGCTGCAAGAAGAGGAACACCTATCGTTGCTGCTGGGAGTGGGACTATTATATGGGCTGCTCGAATGGGAAGTTATGGGAATCTTGTAAAGATTAGGCACAGTGATGGGTATGAAACACGCTATGCACACATGAAATCTTTTCGCCGTGGAATACACAAAGGTAGACGAGTCAAAAAGGGTCAAACTATCGGTTATGTAGGAACAACAGGCAGATCAACTGGTCCACACCTCCACTTTGAACTTCGTAAACATGGTCGCGCTGTAAATCCGCTTAGAGTGGTACAAGTAACAACCAAAAAGCTTAAAGGCAAAGAGTACAAAAAGTTTCTCAAACTCAAGAAAAAGTATGATGCAGATATAGAGTTTCATCTCAACAATGCCACAAAGTTTGTAAAAAAACCAAAATTTGAACCAATATCCTATATTCACTTTTTAGGGAACAAAACAGATGGCTAAAATCACAAAGGTTTCAGCACTAAAAAATGCAAAGTTTGTAAAACCAATCGCTCTTGAGTATGAACAAGAGGGAGAGATAAGGCAGTGGGAAGCGGTTATCTCTCATGACTCTGTAAGTATACTCCTTTATAATACAGATAGAGATGCCTTTGTTGTAGTAAAACAACTCCGCCCTGCAGTACTCAATGCAACAAAGAAAGATGGCTTTATGTATGAGCTTTGCGCAGGTATCATAGATAAAGAACTTACTCCAAAAGAGATTGCAAGAGAGGAGGTACTTGAAGAGTGTGGTTACGATGTTCCACTGCAGAAAATAGAAAAAATCACAACTTTTTTTACAAGTGTAGGTATTTCAGGAGCTTCTCAAACACTCTATTATGCTGAGATAGATGACAGTATGATAATTGGTCAAGGAGGTGGACTTATTGAAGAATCCATCGAAGTTATTTACATTTCGTGTTCACAAGCAAGAGCGTTTATGTTTGATGAGAATTTTCAAAAGACACCTGGGATGATAATGGCTTTTTATTGGTTTTTTGAGAATAAAGAACTCTAAATTTTAATCAAGAAGTCTTTGATAGCAGGCTTTTGTATTTTCACCCGTAATCTTAGCGATGAGTTTTGCTTGTACTTTTTTAGGAAGATCTAAAGCAAGAATATCTTTTTGAGAGATGGCAGAATCTGCTTGTGCTTCTTCTGCGCTTAGCACTATAACCCACTCTCCACGAAAATTTCCATCAAGTTTTTGAAGTATTTCAGAAGCAGTTCCTCGTAAATACTTTTGATACTTTTTCGTAAGCTCTTTTGCTATAAATATCTCTCTATCAGGTGCTTCTGCAAGAAGTTCTAAAAGTAACTTCTCTATTCGATGTGGTGATTCATATAAAATAGTTGTAAAGCCATTATAGAGTGCTTTTTGTAAACCTGATGCACGAGAACTCCCTTTATGGTCTAAAAACCCGAGAAAGAGCATCTGTGTCTCTTCAAATCCACTAGCGACAAAAGCCGTAAGCAGTGCATTGGCTCCAGGTAAGACATCATACTCTACACTATTTTCAAGACAATACGCAACAAGTGCTTGTCCAGGATCACTTACCCCTGGCATACCTGCATCACTAATATAAACAACATTTGATTCAAAAAAAGAGGGTTCTAGTTTTTCAATAAAATGTTTTTCATTATGTGAATGTAGGGATATAAACTCTTGATTTTCTTTAAAAGTAGTGCCGTAACGCTCTTTTAAAATATGGATAAGTTTTTTTGTAACGCGAGTATCTTCACAAAGTAAGATATCAGCAGAGGAGAGTAGTTCTATAGCACGAAGAGAGATGTCTCCAATGTTGCCAATGGGAGTTGGAACAAGGGAGAGCATAGTATAAAATCTTTAAAAAAAGACTATTTTTTAGCGTAACGAGCGTTAAACTTCTCAATACGACCAGCAGTATCAACCATACGCTCAGAACCAGTAAAGAATGGGTGACACTCATTACAAATATCAATTTTCATTGTTTCTGTTTCGCTTTTTGTTTCAAAGCTGTTTCCACAAGCACATGTTACAGTACAAGTTACTAATTTAGGGTGTAAATCTTTTTTCATTTCTGACCTTTTGTGCATCGCGTCAAAAGTACGCGATACTATATATTTTTTAAATCCGTATGGGTGCGGATTTTTGAAATGCAATTATACCGAAATAATTCTTAATATAAATACATATACTCTTTCACACCATCAACAAAGATGATTTGAAGTGGATTTTCTGAACGGTTATAAATACCTAACGGATTATCATTTGTATTTCTTAGCTCCATTCCCTCTAGTACATCATAAGTATCATTCATAAAGAATTTTGCAACAATTCCATAAGAGTCACCACCAAGGATTTCTGCATCGTTCATAAGAAATCCCATCTGATAATCGCTATCTTTACGAGTAAAAAGCACATACTGTCTATTATCATTATAATCAATTGCATAATTATAATTAAATCGTAAATCTTCTACAATACTTCCTTTTGTAGTAAAAGTATTTGAGTAGACATTTTTTCCACTACTTGCATCAACAACTGTTGTAAAATCACCTGTGGCACTTAGGTGTGTTTTAGCATAATCATATGTACTCACCATATCAGCACTCATAGTTGAGCCTTGGTTATTTACATGTACTGTACTTTTAACGGTAACATTACCAGAAGCTGGTTTCATTACAATAGCTAAATTCTCAATTCCAATCTCACTAAAGTCACTTGACATATCCCAACCAAGATTAATCATAGAGTTCAAATCTGCATCAAGACTGATACCACTTTGAATAAGTTTGTCTAAAGTCTCACTTATAGTACTTGAACCATTTTGTACAAAGTAAATACTTGAAGCTTTCATATTTCCGTATTCATCTGTCACATCTAAGTTATTGAGGTTGTAGTACCACTTATCAGCTGCAGTATCACGCTGTACTAGCATATCTGTACTTGCAGTTTTTTTCTTATCTTTACTTGTGATTTTCACCTTCATTGAGTAGCTTTGATCACCTAAGTTATTGACAACTTGCTCTGTTGTATTCGTTGATGTATACCACTGAGAAATATCATCTGTATTGAGCGTTGTATTTACAACCCCTGTAATAGTCGGTTCATTGTTAATACCAACTAAAGTACCATCCATTTTATTATTACTATTATCAGCACCATCAAAGACTAATACGCCATCAAATTTTCTTCCTGCAGCAGTTGTAATCTTGCCATCTACTGTAGCAGTTACACTCTCTAACGCTAAGGTATCATACGGGAACACTGCTTTGATAGTATATGTATTTATATTAAATTTAGATGCTGTACCTAGGTAACCATCACCAGAGAAATTCATATTACCAGTAGATTTTGTATAACTAAATGTTTTCACATTTAAATTGTATTCACTACTGCTAAGATAATTATTATTCTGTCCTGCAGAAATTTCACTAAAACTAATATCGCCTGAACCAAAAGCTTTTCCTGTTACTTCTGTAGTAAAGATTATACTTGAATTACGCCCATTATCAGCTGGATTGGTAATAGTCATCGTAACATCCGCAGTACCTTCATTTTTAAAGAAGTTAACACTTTTTACAACTGCATGAATAACTACTTTATCTCCATATGTAGGTGTTGTAGCCTTACCATCTTGTGTCGTACTAGTATTATCAATTGCGACAGAAATAGCAGTTATTAGTTCATCTAAACGACCATTAATCTCTGTAAAACTACCATCTAAATCACGATTTACCTCATCTTGAAATGCAATTGAAGAATCATATCCAGCTGTCATAAGTTCTTCTAAACCAAGCCCACTTGAAGCAACTAAAGGAAGTAACTCTCGCTTAATTTTCTCAGTCTCTGTTGCTTGCAATGTATCAGTTTGTCCATTTGTTGTGTAAATTGAGAAAACACCATGACGCATCTTTCTAGCGAAATATTTTGCATCAGAAATATTAGCAAGATTAGAAACTCCATTTACAAGTGCGCTTACTGTATCAGCAGTTGAAGAGCCAACAACAGGAGAGTGACCAGCACGCTCATCTTGAATAGGTTCTAGCTTACCATCTTTTGCTACAACTGGAGCAGTGTAACCTTTCTTGCGTAAGAAACATTTTTGTTCTGCAAGCTTAAGATTTGAAGCACTATTATAAACATCTTCATCAAAGAACCAGTATGCATCGTATGTCTCTTGAGTCTCTGTATCTAACATCTCAACAGCCACACAGTAGTTAGGATCATAGTAAGTCATATCGACTTTATAGATTCCTGCCATATCAATATCTAAAGTTCCATCACCATTTACATTGTATGTAAAATCTTCTCCAACACCAAAACCAATCTCGCCACGACCTTTATTCTCTACATCATCCATAGTAATAGTCATATATGTAGAAGAAGCAACATAAAATACTTTTGATTTCAGATCAAGACCAACACTATTAAAATCAACAGGGATACTTGGATCAATCATTTCACTTGGATCTATTACAACAGGTGGAGTAACAACATCAGCAGATGGCCATAACCACTCCATAATTATATTATAGATTTCATCTATGATAAGCTGCACTAAACTTTTTTCTTCAACAACTGCTGCAGCTCTCTGCGGTGCTGATGTACTATTAAAGTAACTATCATAGAGTGAACCCATATAACCAGCTAAGGTACTACTTGTTTCAATAAGGTTTTCACCTTTTAAAAAATCTAAACTCATAAGCGTGTTATACATAAAGTCAGGAAAGTAATTACGGACAACATACTCGACACTGTAATCAATTCCATCTACTAAAAATTGTTCCCTAGAGTCTGCATTTGTAGCTAATTCTTTAAGGTTTCCTACTAAACTCACAGTATCTGAAGTAGTATCTGAACCAAACCAGCTTGAAAAGTCAAACCAACTAGAGTCATCTTGTGTAGTAGTATCAGAACTATCTCCTCCAAAAATAGAATCAAAAATACTAGTATCACTGCTTGAGCTATCTGAAGTTAATAGACTGTATGCAGAACTAAAAAAGTCTAAAGTACTTGTTGTACTCTTTTTATCAGCAGCTTTCGTAGTCTCTGTATTACTCTTATCAACCGCAGTTGTTTGCTTCGTGTCTGAACCACATCCAGAAAATGCTATCAGCAATAATCCAATTAAAATCGGTTTTATCATTTTGTCTCCTTATATAGACAACTTATTTTTTATCAATAAGTCCAATATGTAATAATAACATCACATTACTTAATTATAAGAATTACAAATGTGATTAAAATATAATTTTTAGATTTTGAGTCAAAATGAAACATAATATTTTATTATAGTAAGATTTTTGAACTTACAGCTAAGAGTGCAGATTCAGAGCGAAGAATCATAGGGGTACTCAGTCGAAAGACCTCTTGTTTTTGTAAAAATTCTTTCTCTTTTGGAGAAAAACCACCTTCACAACCAACTAATACTTCTCTAAAATCTTCTGTATTTTCTAAAATTGTTTCTGTAAAATCAAAAACTTTTGTTTGAGGAAACTCCGATATAAAAGATTCTATACTCGCATATCTGTCAAACTCCATTATTGAAGTCCTACCACTCTGTTGCATGGATGCTTCTACTATTCGCTCAAACCTTTTAAAATCAAGTTTAAAATTCTTTTGACTTCTATCACAAGATATAAAAGAGATTTTATTTACACCTATTTCACAGAGTGAGGCTAAGACTTTTTCTATAGACTTTGCATCAATAATACACCAAGCTATATGTAAATTTTTACTACTTTTTACTTCTAACTCTTCTGATTTAATGCGTTTTAGTTGTGCTACTCTTGGCTCAAGAGCGACTATCTCATAGTGATGCAGTGTCTTGATACTCTCTTTTGAACGAAAACCTAAAACATCTCCAAGAGTATGTCTACGAACCTTAATGAGGTACTTATGTAACTCACCCTTTACAAAAAGTGTCTCTTCTCCCGCACTTGGTTCTAGTATATAAATCATACTAACCACATTATAAGTGAGATAAGAGCTACAAGAGCAAACTCTATCTGTAAAATTCTTCTTGCAAAAGGTTTATATGCATCAAAGGCTTTCTCTTTAGAAGCATTCAAATATCTCAAGGATTTGATTCTTTTAACCTCTAAGAGTATAAAAACAACACTTATGATAATCATTACGATATTTAAAATAGTAAAATCCAAATGCTTTGCTGCCATCATAATAACCCCCGTAAAGATGAGTAAACCCTCTACAGTCGCTGTTAAAGGAAGTAAAAAGATACTATTCAAGCGCTTATACTTTGCTAAGTCATCTGCACTTATAAGCACAAAAAGATTACTAAAAACCATCACTAAAATCATAACCGCACCGATACTATGTAGGCTCAAACCCATATTATACATTTCATTCATAGCGAAATTATAGTAGAATAAACTTATTAAAATTATAAGGTTTACAATTATGGCTATCTCAGTAGAAAAAGCACTCCAATTTATCTATGAAAATGTAGAAAAAACAGCACTCAAAATTTTGCCAATAGAAGAAGCATTGGGATTTATACTTGCAGAAGATATAGTTGCAACACATAACCTTCCACCTTTTGATAACTCAGCGATGGATGGATATGCAGTAAAATTCTCTGATGCAGGAAAGAGTGTTCAAGTTAAAGAGACTATCTTTGCAGGAGATAATTTTCAAGGCAGTCTCACAGAAGGTTTTGCTCTAAAGATTATGACAGGGGCAAGAGTCCCAAAAGGTGCAGAGCTAATAGTACCTATAGAAAATACACAAGCCACAGATAATGGAGTGAAACTTCCGACTCAACTTATTTTAGGGCAGCATATACGAGAGATGGGAGAGGATATAAAAGTAGGTTTACACTTACTTCAAGTGGGAGATAAAATAGATGCACACCAGATTACTCTTTTAGCCTCACAGGGAGTAAGTCATGTAAAAGTACATAAACGCCCAAGAGTAGCACTTTTTGCATCAGGGAATGAACTAAAAATGCACTATGAGCGTGTAAAAGAGTACCAACTCTATAACACAAACTCTCCAACACTTTTAGCAAGAGCTCAAGAACTCGGTTGTGAGGTTGAGTTTATAGGAACAGCACATGACACACTTGAAGATATTCAAGCACATATTAAAAGTGCTTTAGAGTGTGACTTTGTTATCACGAGTGGAGGTGTGAGTGTTGGTGATGCAGACTTTACAAAAGAGGCTTTTTCTGCTTTTGGATATGAGATATTTTTTGATAAGATTGACATCAAACCAGGGAAACCTACTACCTTTGGAAGAGTTGGTAAAACTATCATTCTCAACTTACCCGGAAATCCATTAGCAGCAGCTCTCAACTTTGAGCTTTTTGCGACAAGTGCTATCTATGCTATGAGTGGAATGAAAAACAAGTTTATAAACACAACAGTTGCTAAAATGAAACAGACATTTACACTCAGAGCAGGTAGAAGAACCTTAGTTCCCGGTTTTTTTGATGGAGAATATTTTACAGTCTGCGAACACTACTCACCAGGAATGGTATCACCACTGGCAGCTTCAAATGCTTTTGTTATGATAAGTGAAGCGTGTGAAAAAATTGAAAAAGATGCAAGCGTAAAACTGATAAGTACAAAATTTAGTTTTACAGGTGAAGAGCAGAAGCAACTAATTTCTTAGTTGCGAAAGCTAAATACTTTATATCACACACTCTCTGGGTTTATAAATGAGTGTCCCTCTTTAACATCTACCCATAGATTTTTACTATGCCAATCATTTTGTACGGCATCACTAAAAACAATCTTCTCTAATTCAATCTTACCCATTGCATCGTTATATGCATCCTCACTAAAACATTGCGCATATCCCGTTTGTGTTTCATGGACTATGACAGAGTTGAGTTTTACCTCTTTTTCACCATTTCTAGTTGAAGTGAGTTTTAAAAGTCTATCTATCATCAGATAAATCACACGAGAAAACTGCTCTGCTGAGGGTGATACAGGAAGCTCTACCCATCTAGCAGAGTGTTTTTTCATATCTTCTACATAAGTAGCTTTATCTTCACTCCAAAGAGTAATAGCATGATCAAATGATTCTACTAAATCTTTCATATTTTGTTTCATTAAACCAAAATCATAGACCATCTGACCATTATCTAAAAAGTTCGATTCAAATAAAAGCTCAACCCGATAAGAGTGTCCATGTAGAGAACTCCTGCACTTCACAGTAGAACAACCACGAACAATATGAGCATTTTCAAATTTAAAAGTTTTTCTAATTATCATCTATACACCCTTGTTTATATCCCAAATACGGATATGTAATCTATCACTAAAATTATATCCCTGCGCCTTACAAAAATCTATAAGCGGTTCTGTATTTGCTTCTACTTCTTCTTTGTTTCCACCGAGAGGCATACAGTAAACTCTTGTTTTTGGAGAGTGCATTAAGATATTACTTAACTCCTCTTCTAAACCTAAGTTTATGGATTCTGCATCGATTGAGAACTTAAAAAAAGCATCTTTAGCATTTTGCGCAATGTTAAAAATAACATCCCCTCGGATTCTTTTGCTCAAAGGTTCATTGGAGTTACTCAGTTTTACAGAAAGAGCGAAAAAGCACTCTCTATAAACAGTATACTTTTCAAAATCTACATTTAAAGAACCATTCGTTTCAAAAGTAATACGGTGATTTTTTGCGATAAGTTTTTCTAAAAAAGCTACAAAAACTGCATCATTAGCATAAATAAGTGGCTCACCACCTGTAAGCACTATATCTACACCCTCTGGCAGTTCATACTGATCCAAAATCGAGAGCAACTCTTGCTCATGCTCGATTGCTATCCAGTTTTGAGAAAAGTGCTCTTTATTAACAGCGTACACTGTATCACAACCAAGAACTGCATCACCATTTGGAGCTTTTTCTAAACAGCCAAAACCCTCGCACTTCATATTGCAGCCACCAAAACGGAAGAAGAGAGAGGGCGTGCCTACATATTTTCCCTCACCTTGAATAGAGTAAAAATGTTCTACAAGATAAATCACCTATCAACCACCTGTCTCATAAAAAGCACGAGAAGATACTTCTGCATCATCTCCACCCCAACGATTTTTCTCAGGTTTTGTACGCACAACCTCTTTTAAAACAGCAGCAGCACCCTTGATATCACCTTTCTTTATAGACTCTGCTATACTCATCGCTTCATCAAAGTAAAGGCAAGGTATCAGGTTCCCCTCAGCCGTTAATCTAATGCGGTTACACTGCTTACAAAAATCATCGGCATAAGGTTCAATTATTCCAAATCTGTATCCATCATCCATTGTGTAGTAGTGTGAGGGGGAAGTTCCATCAAATCCATCATCACTAAATGAGTACTTTTCACTTAAAATTTTTAAAAGTTCATCAGACTTAAGACCTGAAATATCTGCCTTAGCAAATTTATTTTCCATATACTCTATAAAACGAATACTCATACCCCGTGCTTTGCAGTACTCAAGTACATCAATTATTTCATTTGCATTCATATTGTTCATAGGAACCATATTTACTTTTACTTTGAGTCCTACTCTCAATGCCTCATCAACACCCTCTAAAACATTTTTTAAGACATCTTTTCCTGCTATCTCTTGAGCGATTTTAGGAATAAGCGTATCTATACTTACATTTATTCGTTTAAGCCCTGCATCTTTTAATCTCTGTGCAGTGCCTTTGAGTAAAAAGGCATTTGTAGTCATTGCTAAATCAATAGATGGCTCATAATCATAAATCATTTTAATGAATTTATCTAAGTCTTCACGCAATAGTGGCTCTCCACCAGTGATACGGATTTTTTTCACACCCTCATCTATAGCCACTTTCATAAACTCAAAAAGCTCTTCAAAAGTTAAAAGATTCTCTTTTGGAACCCAAGAGAAAGGTTTTTCAGGCATACAATATTGACATCTAAAGTTACACCGCTCTGTCACTGAAACTCTTAAATAATCAACAACTCTATCATAACTATCAATTAGCATCTATACTTCCTCATCTTATAATGGTACAATTATATCCTTTAGAGTTGAAAATTTCATTACTTCTTTGCTCTTTGCAAAATAATTAATTCCTTATCTATGCTCGTAAAAACATTAAAGTAATATTTTGCACCCTTTTGCACATTTAAATCAATAGAAGCAGTTTTTCTTTTTTTTACTATTTGTATGTTTGTATCTCCAAGCCCCACAGTAAACTTTGTGATATAGTATTTGTTGAGGCTCCTATTTGTATCTTTAAAATTCAAATAAACCCTATAATTATTCAGAGTATCCTCATCTAAAAGTTGTATATAAATATTTGACTCTTCAGGCTTGGCTAAAGACTCTTTTTTTGATGCACAAGAGTTGCATAAAAAGCTTAATATTAGTAATAATAGTATAAAAAATATTCTCATGAGTTGATTATACAGAATTTCGTTATAATTTGACATGAGATTTCGTAAATTAAAAAAACAGACAAAAGAGAACAAACCCACCAAAGTCAAGATATTGTACGCAAGATATCCCGATAGAATCAAAGCATTTATCACTGATATGTTTATGATTTATGCACCGATTATGTATATTTTAACCTATCTAGTTTTAGGTGGTAAAGATGAGTTTCAAGCTTCTACACTTGCTCCCCTTATTGCTACAACTATGTATGGCATCATTTATGCACTTTTTTTAAGTAAAACAGGACAAACTCCTGGGAAAAAAGCCTATGAGATTAAAGTTGTTGATTATAAAACACAAAAAAATATATCTTTTGTAAAAGCTTTTATTCGCTTTGTAGCATTTTTATTTTCTGCAACTATTTTAGTAGGATTATTATTACCTATTTTCAGAAAAGACAATAAAATGTTACATGATTTAATCTGTTCAACTATAGAAATTGTTGAGAAAAAGTAGAGGATATTTGAGAAGGTAGAATGAGATGAGAGAGAATCTCTCTCATCTATGAGAAGTTAGTGAAGGTCTCTCCACACTTCGCGTTTCCAAAGAACAGCAAAGATAACAAACACTAGCATAAAAATCATAACATTTATACCTACATTTGTTCGCTCATGACGCTTTGCATCACCTGCATCTTCAAGATACTCAATCACTTTATCAGCAGCTTCTGCATTTACACCAACTCTAGGCATTGCAGTTCCCTTAAGATAATTTTGTGGATTCTCAACAAAAGTTTTTATATAGTGCTCACCGCGTGAACGAATATACATACTTAAGTCTGGTGGTAATTTACCCATATATTTAGTCAATGAATCTTGATACTCTAAAACTTTAATCTTTTGAGCTAAAGCATCTTTTTTAAACTTAAATGTTGGAGTCTCACCAATTTGAGTCCATTTTTCATATCTTACAGCATGACATCTACCACAAGCAGTTTCAAATGCCATTTTAGGTGTTAACTTATCAGCTTTTGGAGCTATTGATTGTAAGTACGCAACCATATCAGCCACTTCTTGATCGATGTCTCCACCCGCACCATAGAAAGCAACCATTGGATGCATTTGACCCTTCGCAGCATCAAATTTATGTTCAACCATAAGTGCATGTGCAGGGTTCTTGATTAAAGCATTTAAAAACTTTGCATCATACACTGCACCAGCATTACTTAAGTCAGGTGGGTTTACACCATATGCAGCTGCCGCGCTCACAGCATCCATTGGAGCTGGCATATCTGCGCTTTTGATTGAGTGACAACCAGTACAAGCACCAGCACCCATAACTAAATCTTTACCACGAGTTGCATCACCCGTTTTTACAGAAGGAAGGTCTGCATAAGCAAAACCTTCACTCTCTACATGTTTATGCATCTGAGAGTGTGCAAAAGGCTCAACAAGGTAGTATGTAACTAGCGAAAAGAAAACTACTATTACTAATATTAACGGTTCTTTATTTTTCATCTTTATCTCCTAAGCCTTTTTTTCAAATATTGTAATTATTGGAAGTAATATCCATAAACCAATAAATGTAAGTGCTGCATAAAAACCTATTGTTCCAAATGGTTCAATTGGTGGTACTTTACCCATCGATGTTAAGACTATCATATCAATAAGCATAGCCCAAAACCAAAATTTAAAAAGCCCACGACGAGAAGCAGGAACAGCGTTTGGACTTCTATCTAAGAAAGGTAAAAGCATAAAAATAACCTGTGCAAATGCAAAAGCCATTAGACCAATATTTGTTGAGAATGGGCGTAAAATCTCATAAGACCATAAGAAGTACCACTCTGGATAGATATGAGTCGGTGTCTTAAGACCATCTGCTGGGTCAAAGTTTACAGGATCCATAGCAAAATCATAATGAAAGAACACTAAGTAGAAAAAGAAAACAAGATAAATAGCTACAACCATCATATCTTTAGACATAAAGTCATTTGCAAATCTAATTACTTTAGAACCAGCTTTATCACCAGCTAAATATTTTTTACTCTCTGCATCAAAATCAATCTCTTCACCATCTTGATTGTTAACATGTGGAATACGAAGCGCACCAAAGTGAAGCCCAATAAGTCCCATGATAGCAACAGGAATAAGAAGAACATGTAACATAAAGAAACGATTTAAGAATGCTTGTGCAGGAACATAATCCCCACGAATCCACTCAACTAAACCATCAGCATGTAAACTACCACCACTAAAGAGGTTCGTAATAACCATACCAGCCCAGTAAGACATTTGACCCCATGGAAGCATATAACCAGAGAACGCTTCCGCTGAAAATGCAACAAAAAGAAGCATACCAGAGATCCAAATCATCTCACGACCCTTCTTATATGAACCATAATAGATAGCAGTAAACATATGAATATAGATAATTAAAAAGACTACTGATGCAGCTACACCATGCACATGTCTCCATAACCATCCAAAATCAACCTCTCTCATAATAGTATAGTTAACACTATCAAATGCTAAGTTAACATTTGGTTGGTAATACATTAAAAGGAATATTCCTGAAACTAATAGCAGTGCGAAAGTGATTACAAGAACCATCCCCATTGCCCATAAAAAGTTAATGTTCTTTGGTATCCAATACTCAGAAGCCATTACCTTTTCTACTTTTTCAATTGCTAATCGTTGGTTTAACCAATCTTTAACACTCGTTGCTTTTGTAAAATGTGCCATTATTTTCCCTTCATTAAAGCGTTATGCCAGTTTCTTTCATCTTTTTATACTCAGGACCTTCCTCACCTAACACCAACTTATTTCCATCTACCTTAAAAGGGGGAATATCAAGTCCGCGTGGAGGTGGTGCTTTTGTAACCAGAGCAGTTGCATCATACATACCACCATGACATGCACATAAAAAGTCCTTTGAATCTGGACGATACCCTGGTATACAACCTAAATGCGTACAAAGCCCTATACAAACCATATAATAAGCATCACCAATTTTGATAAGTCTTTCTATATCTTTTGGATTCTTGTTCGCCGTCTCTACCATTGCAGCATCTTGCTTCAATACAAAGATAGGCTTCCCTCTCCATTTTTCAGTTACTAACTCATTGTCTTTATATCCAGACATATCTAGAGTTGTAAAACCAGCTGCTTTAACACTTGGTAATGGATCCCAAGATTTCTTCATTGCGTACAATGAAGCTATCGCTCCAACACCAGCAACAGCACCAAATGCTTTTCCCATAAAACCTCTACGGCTACTATTTTTCATATTTACTCACTTGTGTGTAATATTTGCATGTAATTATATACTAAAAGAGTTATATTAATTATAAATCTAAGTTTTCTTTTATTGAATCAACAATATTTTCTGCATTTTTTTGTAATTCAGTATATTTTCTCTCTTTTATGGAGGAAATTATCACATTTAAGTGATTTTTATCATAATTTTCAATAATTGGAATATTCAATGTTTGAAATAATCCATTAAAATCTTCTGTATAATCTGCTCTTTGTACATAAATAGGTTTTGATCCTGATGCAAGTGAATCTAAAACAGCTTGAGGAGAACAAGTGATAAGAATCTCACTACTCATTATCATATCATCATACTCTTCAAAGTCAAAGTAATTCGTAAACTCCTCTTTTAGCATATCTTCATAATCTAAAAAATAGTAAAATCCAAGTTGCAAATGAGGGTTCAAATCTTTTACAAAGTCAAGATTTTTCTCTAAATCTTTCTCATAATCATCATCCCCAAAAAAGTAAGATATCTTTACACTCTTCTCATGCGTTTGTGCTTGAAAAAACTTCTCATCCACAAGAACAGTATCATTTTTAATAGGAATAAACGATGAAAAATACTGTTTCATATCTTCAAGCATAATAGGATTTGCTTCATCAGAATCAAAGATTAGCTTATCTCCATTGTGTGCTATTTGGGGAATATTTCGTACTACATCTACCCCTACACTCTTCTCTACCCCAAAGTCTCTAGCTATCTGAGCAATTCTATAGTCCGAGGTAAGCAGAGTTATATCTGCATTTAATTTACCTAAAATAGCTACAGCGCGTCTAAATCTATCAAGTCCTATTCTATGCCCAGTATGTACATAATAGTATGTTTTTGTATGCATTATCTCTTATCTCTCTTTGCCATTTTTATATAGATATGCAGTATCTCAATAGCCGCTGGAGTTATTCCACTGATGTTCATAGCTGCTTGGAGTGTTGGAGGGCTAAACGAAGCTAGCTTTTCTTGTACTTCTTTGGATAATCCACTCACAATAGTAAAATCAAAACCCTCAGGAATCTTAATTTTTAAGTACTTTTTCATTCGCTCTATCTCTTCACTCTGCTTATCAATATAACGAGCATATTTTCCCTCAACTAAAATCTCTTCTTTGATGTACTCATCAAATTTTTCGAGTTCAGGAACAATTTGGAGCATCTTTTCTACATCAAAACTTTTTCGTGCTACGAGTTGCTGTGCGGTAGAGACATCTTTTAAAGGCTGTTCATCCATTGCTGCAAGCAGAGCATTAAACTCTTTATTTGGCGTAAATTTTGTATCTTCAAGAAGCTGTGCTCCGTAGCGAATCTGCTCATCTTTGAGTTGTACCCGTGCGTACTCTGCATCAGAGATAAGTCCAAGTTCATGACCATATTTTCCAAGTCGTGTATCTGCTGACTCTTCACGAAGAAGCAATCTATACTCGGCACGGGATGTAAACATTCTATAAGGTTCGTTAGTCCCTTTTGTAACTAAGTCATCAATCAGAACACCAATATAGGCTTCATCACGACGAAGGATGAGAGGCTCTTTCTCTTGTAAACTTAGCGATGCATTGATTCCAGCCATCAACCCTTGAGCGGCAGCCTCTTCATACCCAGTCGTTCCATTTATCTGTCCAGCGCAGTAAAGACCACTTATCTTTTTTGTCTCTAGCGAGTGCTTCAGCTCACGAGGATCTACAAAATCATACTCAATTGCATAGCCATAACGGACTATTTTTGCATTTTCCATCCCAACAACAGAGTGAATCATATCACGCTGTACTTCAGGTGGCAGCGAAGTTGAAAGACCATTTATATAGCACTCAGTATTGTCCATAGTTTGTGGTTCTATGAAGAGATGGTGTCTATCTTTATCTGCAAATTTACTCACCTTATCTTCTATAGATGGACAGTAACGAGGAGATTTTCCCTCTATTTGTCCCGTAAAAAGTGGCGCTCTATAAAAGTTTGAAGAGATTATCTCATGTGTGAGTTCATTTGTGTAGGCGATAAAACAAGGAAGCTGTTTTTTAGTCGCTCGAAACTCTTCACGAGAAGTTCTAAAACTAAAGGGACTTGGCAATTCATCTCCACCCTGCTCTTCCATAACAGAAAAGTCAATAGTAGAACTATCAATTCGCGCACAAGTTCCTGTTTTAAGACGAGCTAAGTTAAGACCCGCGTCCTCTTTCAGTGAAGCACTCAAACCTTCACTTCTCTCCTCTCCATAACGACCACCAATCTTTTGCACCTCACCAATATGCAAAATACCATTTAAAAATGTTCCTGAGGTTATGATAACCTTTGATGCAGAGTATTCATTTAAGAGATCTGTCTTGACACCTTTAACAACACCCTCTTCTATGATTAAAGACTCTACAGTCTCTTGAGCCAAAGATAGGTTTGGAGTATTTAAGATAGTGTTTCTAGCTATAACTCTATACTTATCCATATCAATTTGCGCACGACTCCCTCGAACTGCTGGACCCTTTGTCTGGTTTAAGATACGAAACTGTATCCCTGCTGCATCAGTTATAAGCCCCATCTCACCACCAAGTGCATCAAGCTCACGAACTAAATGCCCTTTTGCAAGTCCACCCACAGCAGGATTACACGAGGTAGCCCCTACATTTTCAGCAAGCATTGAGATTAAAAGTGTATTATGTCCCATTCTTGCTGCTGATAAAGACGCTTCTACACCTGCGTGACCACCACCTACTACTATTATGTCGTAATTCATATACCGCTCCTGCTCACTAGCACCTAAACTTTTATCTAAATTGTTTCACAAAGCAGTATTATGAAATTATTTAGATAAAAGTTTATCTGTACCTTAAATTTTAAATGGAATTTTATCATTTTTGTGTATCATTTGCATAATATATACTAAATTAGTTAAGGTTTTTAAGATGAGTGATGATTTATTTAAAGATTATGTCCCTGAAATTGTCGAATATGACCCACATATAGATGGGAGTGATGAACATAAGATAAGAGATGCTCACCTCAACACTAAAGAGAACTTATTAGAAAAAATCCGTAAGGCAAAAGCCGCGGCTAAGGGTAATAAAACAACCTTTAGGCAAAATATACGAACAGAAAATGAGGAATAATAATACCAATGATACAAAAAGCAAATATGGCATACAATGCCAAAGATTATAAAACTGCCTTTGAACTTTTTACAATTTTAGCAGACCAAGGCAATGTAGATGCACAAACTTCTTTAGGTTTTATGTATCAAAATGCACAAGGATGTGAGAAAAATGATGCAAAAACATTAGAACTTTACACTAAAGCAGCCGAAGAAAAACAGCCTTATGCTCTTTTTAACTTAGCTATTTTGTATGAAAATGGTGTTGGTGGTGTTGCACATGACCAATTTAAAGCATTTGATTTGCATCTCTCAGCAGCGGAGCGAGAAGTCCCCCCTGCACAGTATGAGGTTGGACTTATGTTAGAGCGTGGTCTTGGCTGTGTCCAAAACTATAGTGAGGCTGCTTTTTGGTATGAAGAAGCTGCAAAACGCGGTCATATAGAAGCCTTTAATAACCTTGGTGTACTCTATAAAGATGGTTTAGGTGTTATTCAAGATGATACAAAATGTTTTATCTGTTTTCAAAGAGCTGCTGATGGTGGACTTGCGCAAGGACTTTACAATCTCGGTCTTTTATATGACCAAGGTATAGGATGTGAGATGGATAATGACAAAGCACTTGACTTATGTCGTAAGGCCGCTTATAAAGGGCATGAAAAAGCAAAAGAGATTATTAAAAATCTTCAAGAAGATGGCAAAATTGTCTTTTAAAGGAAACCCTTGTTTACAGGTCTAATACGAGAAATCGCCAGTGTTAAAAGTTTTGTAGGCTCTACGCTCACTATAAAAGCAAATCTCAAAGCAAATCTTGGAGATAGTATTGCCATAAATGGTGCTTGCCTTACAGTTATAAAAGTACTACCTGATGGTTTTAGCGTTGAGCTCTCTCCTGAGAGTCAAAAACATTTAGCTATAGAGAACTATAAAAATCAAGTCCATATAGAACCAGCGATGATGATGGGCGATAGATTTGAGGGGCATGTTGTTCAGGGGCATATTGATGCTATAGGTACCGTTGAAGCTATAAAAAACCTTGGCAACTCTTATGATGTTTTTATAAAAGTAGACTCTAAACATATACCTTTTATAGTACCAAAAGGCTCTATCACAATAGACGGAGTAAGTTTAACCGTAAATGATGTGAGTAGTGATAGCTTTAGACTCACTATCATTCCACATACTATGAAAGAGACCCTCTTTAAAAATTATAAAAAAGGTTCAAAGGTTAATATAGAGACAGACATGTTTGCCCGTTATGTCTCACATATATTGATGCATCAGAAAAAATCCTCTTCATTGAGCTGGGATACAGTTGATGCAATGAATGCTAGTTTTTAAAAATATGGCAATTTGCAATACTTTAGAGTTATTGCTTTAGAAATCACTATAATTATTTCGGTACAACTGGTTTGGACTTCTTCTGCTACGGGTGAATAAGTGCCAGACCATAATAAATGACATAGTTCAATGAAAAAAGAAATAATAAGATACAAGGCGAAAGTTCGCAGGAGCTACTAGTAGCTTCAAGGGCTTTTAACGCAGTAGATTGTTATTTCTTTTTTCACCCGAAGGGCAACATTTAAAAGATTCATTTATTATGGTCTGGCACTTAAAGGGAGTTTGAGAAAAGTAGGGTATCCTCATAAAGGAGGACACACCAGTGAAGTTATTCATTGTGTTAATGGTATTAATCGTTTTAGCAGAACGGTTATATTAAATTTAGTGGGAGCGAAAGCTCTCACGACCATTAATGCAATTGTATCATATTAGGATAAAAAATCAAAAACAAACTACTAAAAGACATTTTCGGACACAATAGTTTTAGAGAACTTCAAGAAGAGGGAGTGGATGCTATCCTCAACAATCAAGATCTCTTAATGATACTACCGACGGGTGGGGGAAAGAGTCTTGTTTTTCAACTCCCTACTATGATGATGCAGGGAATAACTATAGTTGTCTCTCCACTTATCGCTCTTATGCAAGATCAGGTTGCAGCCCTGCAAGCACAAGAGATAAATGCACAAATGATAAGTTCTGCACAGAGTTTTGAAGATGTTCAAGCAATTATGCAAGGTGCACTTTTAGGTGAGGTAAAGTTTTTGTATCTCTCCCCTGAGAGACTCAATAATGGCTCAACACTCAACTTTTTACATCAACTCAACATTAACTTTTTTGTTATAGATGAAGCCCACTGTATCTCCCAATGGGGACATGAATTTCGTGATGATTATCGTGCTTTAGGACAACTCAAAAAAAACTTTCCAAACACTTCTATCGCAGCCTTTACTGCGACTTCCACAGATAATGTAACTGATGATATTATAAGAGAGTTACAACTCAGTCACCCTATCCTCCTAAAAGGAAAGGTTTTTCGTAAAAACATCTTTATCTCTGCACAAAGACGCATCAGCAACGGACAAGCACAACTCAAAAACTTTCTACTGCGTCATGAAAATGAGTCTGGCATCATCTATGTAAGTTCAAGAAAAAAGACAGAGGAGTTAAGTAGTTTTCTCAATCAAAGTGGCTACTCTTCTCTCCCTTACCATGCAGGACTCCCTCAACATGTAAGAGAACAAAACTTCAAAATATTTGTAAATGACAAAGTAAACATTATGGTTGCCACTATCGCTTTTGGTATGGGGATAGATAAGAGTGATATTCGTTTTGTAGTCCATATGTCTCTGCCAAAATCTCAAGAGAATTACTACCAAGAGATAGGACGAGCGGGTCGAGATGGAGAAGATAGTGAGGTCCTACTTCTCTTTAATGCAGGAGATATTGCCCAGCATAAACGCTTCTTAAGTGATATAACAAATGAAGAGTACAAAGCACACCTCGATGCAAAAATAGATAAAATCTATAAATATGCCACGGGTGAGATATGTTTTCATAAACAACTTGCAGAGTACTTTAACGATACCCTTGATGCATGTAAAGATAGATGTGACAACTGCTTAAGTTCTGATGATAAACGCCAAGATATCACCAAAGAGTCACAGATGATTCTTAGCACTATTTATAAAACAGATCAGGGTTTTGGAAAGAACTATATCATAGATATTTTACGCGGTTCAAGTGAGCAAAAAATCCTAGCCAATGGAGCAGATAAACTCTCGGTTTACGGCATAGGTTTAGAATTAAGTAAAAAAGAGTGGTTCGTTATAGTGGAGCGACTCTTAGAGTTAAACATTCTTACACTTGGAGAGTATAGTGTACTTAAACTGACTAATGATGCAATAGCAGTTTTAAAAAGTCAAAAACTTGTAGACATAAAATCCTCAAGACTCCAAATAAATGTCAAAGAAAAAGTAGTGAAGCGCGCCGAAGAGTTTGCGTATGATGAAGAGTTATTTGAAGAGTTACGCCAAAAACGGAGTGAACTCGCTTCTGAGATGGGTGTTCCCGCTTACATCATCTTTAGCGATAAAACACTCAAACATTTAGCAAATGATAAACCGCACGATAAAGTTTCTATGCTTGAAGTAAATGGTGTTGGTGAAAAGAAGTATCAGCAATTTGGAGAGGAGTTTTTAGCTGTTATCAATGACTAAAAGGCGGCTCAAAAGTCTAAGGTAAAACCAACTCCAGCATTGTAACCATTTAAACCATCTCCATCAACACGGTTAAGTTCTAAAAAAAATCGTGATGCCCATGAAGGGGATGCAGATGTATTCCAGTACGCAACTCCTCCTATACTTCCATATGTTTTCACATTTGTCATATCTTGAACAGCTCCACTTAAGTAGTGTCCGTTGATATATGCTTCTAATGTTAGGTTGTTATTATCATTATACTCAAAAAGTTTGGGACTCTCTGCTCCTAGTTTCAATGAAGTAACACTCGATGCAGAACGAAAACTAGCAAGCTCATTAAAAGTAAAAGTGGACTTTGTCTCATACAGTTTATAATCAATACTCATATAGGGCTTAAACTCATTGATAATAGGTCTATACTCTGCCTGTGTAAAAAACTTGTAGGAGATATTATTACTATAGTTTTGGTTAAAAAAATCTTCTATAATGTCACCCAAATCTCCATCAGGTTTCATGACACTTAAACCTGCTCGAGAGTAAATAAGCTCTCCTCCAACAAGTAAAAAAATATCTTTCATGACCTTATACCGAACTCCTCCCCCAATACCTGCTGTATATGTCTGAAGATGATTAAGAACATCAAGTGTTGGCTCTGTTAAACTAACCCTACTATACCCAACATTACCCACTACAAAAAAATTATAATTTCTATCAGACTTAAAATTGTATAGAAAGGGAAGATGATAAATTGTCATATCTATATCTTGAGGGGTATTTGTAAAATGGTAAATACCCGAATTTAATCCATCTTGGGAGGTAAAAATCAGTAAGGTATTTATGGTCGCGATATTTATACTGTTGATTGTATCTTCGGTTTTAACAGAAGTTGCTTCTAAAATATTCAGAAAAAACAGAAGTAAAAAAAAGAGTTTAAACATCAACATCTCGTAAAGATTTCAAATCAGGATTACAAGATATTTTATGCTCCATATCTACTTTTGTATCTAATTCTAAAGGCTGCAGTGATGCTATAGTGGAGACTCTTGAGTTCTCAGGAGCATTGGTATA
>JALSUU010000055.1 GCA_027071075.1 Sulfurimonas sp.
TTGGATGACTCCAGAGTTTATAAAAAGAGGTGTTTGGGTACGCCCTTTTTTAAATCTTGTCTACATTATGCCACCCTTTGTGATATCAAAAGAGGAGTTGAGCCATCTTACTTCTGCTATTTTTGAAGTTATAGAGGCTTTTTCGCGTTTGAAGTGACTATATCAACTAACTCTATACGCTCACACTCTTTTTTGATAAGTTTTTTGTTTTGAGCGTCTTCTTCCGCAAGATCCATAATATCAGCAAAATCATCTTTTTGTATCTCAAAAGTGTGCAACTCTTTGGCAGTCTCAATCTTCAAAGATGCTCCCTCTTTGAGTTCTATGAGGTCTAAGTTTCTAAAACCTTTGGCAAATTCACTCTTGATGATCTTTGCTACTTTCTCATTTTCAAAGAGTTTTTTGAGTGTTACCTCTTTGTTGAAGTCAGATTTACAGAGTATTCTATAAGTTACCATAATTGTTCCATTCATAAGTATTCCTAGTGATAGTGTATAAGGTATTATATAGAAATTTTGCGTAAAAGTTGAGAAATATGTCATATTGCAATAAATATTCTCTTAGACTGTTTAATTCTTAAAGCAAATCAAGTATCAGTTTTCCTTAAGCAAATCATAATCACAAAGCTATTATGATGTCAAAACTAAAAGAGGACAAAAATTGTCTTATTTAAAAAGAGTGATAATCATTCTTAATTACAGAGGTATAAAATGCAAGTATATTTAGATAACAATGCTACAACAATGTGTGATCCCTTAGTTGTAGAAGCTATGTTACCATATTTCAGTGAGCAGTATGGTAATCCTAGCTCTATTCATAAGTTCGGTTCTTCTGTGCATCCTGCGCTTATGAAAGCGATAGACCAAGTGTATAAAGCTATAAATGCAAGTGATGCTGATGATATCGTTTTTACATCATGCGCTACAGAGTCAAACAACTGGGTACTTCAATCTGTATTTACTGATTATGTTGTAAATGGCGATAAAAATCATATCGTAACAACTGAAGTAGAGCACCCTTCTGTCCTTTCAACATGTAAGTTTTTAGAAGATCAAGGTGTAAAAGTGACTTACCTTCCTGTAAATGATCAGGGTGTTGTAGAAGCACATACTGTAAAGAGTTTTATTACTGATAAAACAGCACTTGTAAGCATTATGTGGGCGAGTAATGAGACAGGTATGATTAACCCTATCAAAGAGATTGGTGAGATTTGTAAAGAAAAAGGTGTTCTTTTTCACTCTGATGGAGTGCAGGCGGTTGGAAAAATTCCTGTAGATTTGCAAGATGTCTATCTTGATTTCTTATCTTTTTCTGCGCATAAGTTTCATGGACCAAAAGGTGTAGGTGGACTCTATATAAGAGAGTCACAAGCACTGACTCCTCTGCTTCATGGTGGGGATCAAATGGGTGGACGCCGTTCAGGTACACTCAATGTTCCTTACATAGTAGGTATGGGTAAAGCTATAGAACTTGCAACAACAAACATAGAAGAAAAAATGTCTATGATTGCTGAAAAACGAGACCGTTTAGAGGATGCTCTACTTAAACTTAGTGACACTTTTACAGTTGGAGATAGAAAAAATCGTACTCCAAACACTGTTCTTATCTCTATTCGTGGAGTTGAGGGTGAGGGCATGCTGTGGGATTTAAACAATGGTCAAATCGGTGCATCAACAGGTTCTGCTTGTGCATCTGAGGACTTAGAAGCAAACACTGTTATGCTTGCTATTGGTGCAGATAATGAACTTGCACATACAGGTATCCGTTTATCTCTTTCAAGATTTACAACAGATGCAGAGATTGACTATACTATCTCACACTTTAAAGGTGCAGTAGAGCGTTTGCGAGCCATTTCAAGTTCATTTGCAAAACAGCAACCAACAAAAGGTGGCGAAGCGCAAGCTTGCGAAATGCACTAAAGATTGACATTAGAGATGTCAGAAAATTAAAATATTAAAATAGTAAAAAATTATAAACAAAGGAGATAATATGGCTAAGGCTGATATGTTAGGGGAGTCTTTATGGGATGCATACTCCGATAAAGTAACAACACTTATGAATAACCCACAACACCAAGGAGAACTTTTTCAAGGTGAGGTAGAAAAAAGAGGGCACAAGTTAATTGTTGCCGATTTTGGTGCAGAGTCTTGTGGTGATGCAGTGCGTTTGTACTGGGAGATTGACCCTGCTACAGATAAGATTGTAGACTCTAAGTTCAAATCTTTTGGATGTGGTACGGCTATCGCATCATCTGATGTTATGACTGAGCTTTGTATAGGTAAAACTGTGCAAGAAGCTGTTAAAATCACAAACATTGATGTTGAGTTAGCACTGCGTGATACTCCAGATGTTCCTGCTGTTCCGCCTCAAAAGATGCACTGTTCAGTTATGGCGTATGATGTTATCAAAAAAGCTGCTGGTCTTTACATGGGTGTTGATGCAGAGAGTTTTGAAGAGGAAATCATCGTTTGTGAGTGTGCTCGTGTTAGCCTTGGAACACTTCAAGAAGTTATCAAGTTAAATGACCTTCACACGATTGAAGAGATTACAGACTACACAAAAGCAGGTGGTTTTTGTAAGTCATGTATCAAACCAGGTGGACATGAGGCGCGTGAGTACTATCTAGTAGATATCTTAGCAGACACTCGTAAAGAGATGGATGAAGAGAAGATGAAAGCTGCTGCTGATGCACAAGCTGCTGGTGGTGGTAACTTTGAAGAGATGACACTTGTTCAGCAGATAAAAGCTGTTGACGCTATCATTGATGAGAATGTTCGTCAGTTCTTAATCATGGATGGTGGAGATATGGAGATTATTGACATCAAGAAAAACGATGAGTATATCGACATTTACATTCGTTACTTAGGCGCTTGTAATGGTTGTGCTTCAAGTGCTACAGGTACACTCTATGCGATAGAGTCAACACTCAAAGAGAAACTCTCTTCAAATATCCGCGTTTTACCTATCTAAATTATTTATGGCTGGGACATCTTGTCCCAAAGCCTTTTTTTACTTCTCTTCCCCTTTTTTTACTTTTTTTAAAGATATAGTTATAATTGCATATATTTATTACTAAAGAGAGTGCATGATAAACTACAAACAAGAAGCAAATATATCAGATAGTGTTGAGAGACGGGTTGAAAACATCATAGTTAAGGGGAAAACTGCCTTTCAAGAGTATCTCTTTTTTGACTCTAAGATGCATGGTGTTTGTATCTCTTTAGATGGTGATATTCAATCTTGTGAATCAGATGAGGGTATCTACCATGAAGCCTTAGTGCATCCTGCAATGCTCGCACACAAAAATCCTAAAACAGTTTTGATTATGGGTGGAGGGGAAGGGGCTACGGCTCGTGAGGTTCTTCGTCATAAAAGTGTTGAGAAAGTTGTTATGGTTGATATTGATGAGGAGTTTGTAGAGTTATGTAAAAAACATATTCCCACATGGGGAGCAGATGCTTTTAACGATGCACGACTTGAACTTCTTTATATGGACATAAATGTTTATCTCAAAGAGTGTAGTGAAAAGTTTGATATCGTTATTGGCGATCTGATAGATGT
>JALSUU010000056.1 GCA_027071075.1 Sulfurimonas sp.
AATATGTAAAAACAGATATATTTAAAGCACAAGATAAAACACTTATGTATGCGCAAAAAATCACTGCTGACAATCAAGATATCGGTGTTTTATGTCTCTGTTTTAAGTTTGAAGATGAACTTGAAACTGTTTTTTCTAACCTTGCTAGAGATAAAGAGATTTTATCTGTTTCTGACTCAAAAGAGATACTAGCTACAAACAAAAAAAGAAAACTGACTGCTTACAGTGATAAAGAGTATACTATTGTAAACAACAGGTATGTTTGCGTCTCTAAAAAAACATCAGGATACCAAGGATACACAGGGGTTGATGGATGGTTTGCAACAGCTATTCGTGACTCTTCAGATATCTCTACACCACAAACTATCATAGAAGAGGAGAGTGAGCGTAAAAATTATGGTGAAGAGCAGTCTAATCTACTCTCAGCAGAACTCAATGCAATTATAGAAAAGGCAAATGATATTATTGAAGATATCTCTGATGTTATTATCAATGGAGAACTAATTGCATCAAAGCAAAAAGTTTATGTTCTTACACCTATTTTGGATAATCTTCGCACAATTAGTACGGAACTGCTAGTCTCTATCAAACACTCTATTAAAAACTTAGAACATATCGTTAAAGAGGGTCTTATAAATGATGTAAAAATGGCTTCTCATTTGGCTATTGATATCATGGATAGAAATCTTTATGAGCGTGCAAACGATAGTAGATGGTGGGCTCTTACACCAACATTTCAAGAAGAACTTTCACAAGAGACACCAAGTGCCCAAGTACTGAACCCTATACTTAAATATATCAACGACTTATATACAGTCTATACCAATATTTTCATCTATGATACAAACAAAAAAATAGTTGCTGCTTCCCTTGATCACTCTATCATCGGAAAAACGCTTCATGAACCCTATATAGAAAAAACACTCGTAAATAAAAATTCTCAAAACTATTTTGTAAGTAACTTTGAAAACAGTGCTGTTTACAATAATGAAGCAACTTATATATATAGTGCCTCAATTGTCCATAAAGAGAGAGTTGTTGGAGGTATTGCTGTTGTTTTTGATTCACTACCAGAGTTTCAAGCCATACTCAACGATAGTTTTCCTTCGAGTAAAAAAGGCTTTATGCTCTTTATAGATAAAGATAAACAAGTTATCTCTTCAAACAATCCTGCAATAAAGACACTCACTACCATGGATATTGATGATAAATTTATTACCCTTGAAAATACTCACTCAATATATGACTTTCTTACCTTCAACAATGTAAAGTATATTGTTGCCTCTGTTGTTTCAAATGGTTACAGAGAGTACAAAAAAAGCGACAATTATAAGAACCCTCTCTACTGCCTTACCTTTATTGAAATTTAATTTCTTGATGTAAATCAACTTTTTCAACTCTTGATAGTGCTATTATTTTCATGTTAACGGACACTTTAACATAAAACGATCTAAAGAGGAGAAAATATGTCACTTTCAAGAAGAGAATTTCTTAAAAGTTCAGCGGCAGCATCTGCGGCAGCGGCAATAGGTATGAATGTACCAGCCGAGTTAGAAGCAAATGCTAGTGCAGCTGAAAATGGATGGAGATGGGACAAGGCAGCTTGTCGTTTCTGTGGAACTGGTTGTGGTATCATGATGGCAACAAAAAATGGAAAAATTGTTGCTGTTAAAGGGGATCCTGCAGCACCAGTAAATCGTGGTCTTAACTGTATTAAAGGTTACTTTAATGCGAAGATTATGTATGGTGCAGACAGACTTACAAAACCACTACTTCGTATGAATAATAAAGGTGAATTTGACAAACATGGAAAGTTTGCTGAAATCAGCTGGGAAAGAGCTTTTGATGAGATGGAACTTAACATCCGTAAAGCACTTAAAGCAAGTGGACCTGAGGGTGTAGCAGTATTTGCATCAGGTCAATACACTATTATGGAAGGGTATGCTGCACAAAAGATGATGAAGGGTGGATTCCGTTCAAACGCAATCGATCCAAATGCTCGTCACTGTATGGCTTCTGCTGTTGTTGGTTTCTACCAAACATTTGGTATTGATGAACCTTCTGGTTGTTATGATGATATTGAGCTTACTGATACAGTTGTATCTTGGGGTTCAAATATGGCAGAGATGCACCCTATTCTCTGGTCTCGTGTAACAGATAGAAAACTTACTGATCCTGATCGTGTAAGAGTTATCAATATGTCTACATATAGACATAGAACTTCTGATTTAGCTGATATTGAGATTATATTTACACCAAATACTGACCTTGCTATGTGGAACTACATCGCTCGTGAGATTGTTTATAACAATCCAGATGCAATTGATTGGGATTTCTTAAAGACTAACATCATATTTGCAGCGAGTCCTGTAAATATGGGTTATGGTATGAGAAGAGCTGGTGAAAAATCAATGACACCTGTGCGTCCTGATGGTTCTGCAGGTAAGTATTCTGCTAAAGAGATGGAAACAATCAATCATGAAATGGTACATAAAGTATCTGCAGCAGAAGCACCAGCCTTAGAACCTTATGGTTACAAAGAGGGCGATGACATGGTGAATAAGCCAGCTGGTCTGAAGCACTGGGAAATCTCTTTTGAAGAGTACAAAAAATTCCTTGCACCATATACTCTTGATTATGTAGCAAAAATCTCTAAGGGTGATCCAGATGAGTCTCTTGAGAGCTTCAAGAAAAAGCTACAAACTTTAGCTGACTTATATATTGAAAAAGGTCGTAAAGTAGTATCTTTTTGGACTATGGGTATGAATCAACATACGCGTGGAACTTGGGTAAACACTCTTTCGTATAATGTTCACTTTATGCTTAATAAACAAGCACTCCCAGGTTCTGGTGCGTTCTCACTTACTGGACAACCTTCAGCGTGTGGTACTGCTCGTGAAGTTGGAACATTCTGTCACCGTCTCCCTGCAGATATGATGGTTAAAAACCCACATCACAGAAAACACACTGAAAACAGATGGAAAATTCCAGAGGGTACGCTTAACCCTGTTGGTAACCAACACATTATGAAAATCCACCGTGATATAGAAGATGGACTTGTAAAATTTGCATGGGTAAATGTTTGTAATGCTTACCAAGATTCTGCTTCTGCAAAACACTGGATTAAAGCAGCGCGTGAGTTAGATAACTTCATTGTTACTTCTGATGGATATCCTGGTATTTCAGCAATGGTTTCAGATATGGTTTTACCATCTGCTATGATTTATGAAAAATGGGGAGCTTATGGAAATGCTGAGCGTCGTTCACAGCACTGGAGACAACAAGTACTTCCAGTAGGTGATGCTATGAGTGATACATGGCAATGGATGGAACTCTCAAAAAGATTTACTGTTAAAGATTTATGGGGTCCATATACTCTTAGAAATGGTAAAAAACTTGCTGATGTTAGAAAAGCAGCACAAGCACTCGGTTACAATGATGACACAACTATGTATGAGATTCTTTATGCAAATAAAGAAGCAAAATCATACAAAATTGACTTAAATAGTTTCCCTCAAAAAGGGTATGATAACTCTGACTGTAGCGGTGATAGCAGAAATGTAATCGGCGGAGATGGTAAAGTTGCGAAAGGTTGTGGCTTTATGGTTCATGAGTACCTTTGGGAAGAGTATGCATCATTTGGTCGTGGTCACGGTCATGACTTGGCTCCATTTGTCACTTATCACAAAGTGCGTGGACTAAAATGGCCAGTTGTTGATGGAAAAGAGACTCCATGGAGATTTAATGTGAAGTACGATCCGTATGCTGCAAAAGCTGTAGCAAAATCAGGAAGTAAATCAACACATGCTTTTTATGGACCATTAGCCAAAGCACTTCCACAAGGAAACCTACTTGGTATTACTGATAAAAATAAAAAGCCATTAACAGACAAAGCAAAAATCTTTGCTCGTCCATATATGGATCCACCAGAAGTGCCAGATGCTGAGTATGATACTTGGTTAGCTACAGGTCGTGTTCTAGAGCACTGGCACTCAGGTACTATGACAATGCGTGTTCCAGAACTCTTCCGTGCAGTTCCTGAAGCACTCTGTTATATGAATCCTAAAACTGCTGAAGAGAAAGGCTTAAAACAAGGTGATCTTTGTTGGGTTGAATCTCGTCGTGGTAGGGTAAAAGCCCATGTAGAGACTCGTGGTAGAAATAGACCTCCTCGTGGACTTGTATTTGTTCCATGGTTTGATGAAAAAGTTTTTATAAACAAAGTATGTCTTGATGCGACATGTCCGCAATCAAAACAGACAGATTATAAAAAATGTGCTGTAAAACTTTACAAAGCATAAGTTAAGAGTTTAGTAAAGGAAGGGAAAGTTCGTTTTGAGCGAAAATATACCTAATAGTAAAAAGAAATCAGCACTAAGTGATAGACGAAAGTTTATTCTTACTATGGCCAGAGGTGTAGGAATTGCAGCTATGGGTGGATTTGTTTGGAGTGCCTTTGTTGATGAAGTAACAGCTTCTCAACTGCTCCTTCGTCCGCCAGGTGCCTTAGTTGAGGATGATTTTTTAAAAACTTGTATCAAGTGTGGTCTTTGTGTTGAAGCGTGTCCATACGATACCTTAGTGCTGGCAAAACCAGGTGATCACAAACCTCTAGGAACTCCATACTTTACTCCTAGAGAAGTGCCTTGTTATATGTGTCCTGATATTCCTTGTGTTCCAGTATGTCCTACTGGAGCACTTGATACTTCAAGCGTAAGTACGGATGGAGTGTTAGATATAAACAGTGCAGATATGGGTTTAGCTGTAGTTGATGAAGATAGTTGTATCGCCTTTTGGGGGATACAGTGTGATGCTTGTTATAGAGCCTGTCCTATTTTAGGTCAAGCGATAACAATCGAGTATCAAAAAAACGAAAGAACTGGTAAACATGCTTTTATGAAACCTATTGTACATGCTGATGCTTGTACTGGTTGTGGTATGTGTGAGAGAGCGTGTGTAACTGAGAAACCTGCTATATATATACTTCCTCGTGAAGTGGCGCAGGGAAAAGCAGGAAATTACTACATTAAAGGTTGGGATAAAAAAGATGAAGCGCGTCTTAAAGATGCAAAAGCCATCAAAACAACAACCGAGATTAGTAAGCAGAGTGCTTCAGATAAGTTAAATAGTGATTTGTTAGAGGATTTATACGAATGAAAACTCTATGGAACAGTTATCGTTATCTCTTTTTCAGAAGATTTACACAGATTGGGTTATTAGTTTTATATTTTGGTGCAAATGCATGGGGTTGGACGATTCTCCAAGGCAATTTAAGTTCATCAATTATTATGAAAACCATCCCAATGAGTGATCCTTATGCAGCACTTCAGATGTTAGCAGCTGGTGCTTTAATGGCAACAAACCTACTAATAGGTGTAGCTGTAGTGACTGCCTTTTATTTTATTGTTGGTGGTCGTGCATTTTGTTCATGGGTTTGTCCCATAAATATGGTAACAGATTTAGCAAATTACTTACGAGAAGTAATTGGTATGAATAAGATTACAGGCATAAAACAACCAGCTTCGAGAAAAATTCGTTACTGGGTTCTCGGACTTAGTCTTGTAATATCAGCGATTATGGGCGTTACTGCCTTTGAGTTTATAAGCCCAATATCTATGCTTCATAGAGGTATTGTGTTTGGTATAGGATTTGGATGGGCCGCTGTGCTTATCATTTTTCTTTTTGACCTATTTGTTTTAAAAAATGGGTGGTGTGGGCATATCTGTCCGCTAGGTGGATTTTATTCCATCTTAGGTAAATTTAGTCTCATTCGAGTGAAACACCTTGAAGAGAACTGTACTTTATGTATGAAATGTAAGGTTGTTTGTCCCGAAAATCAGGTTCTATATATGATAGGTAAAGAGTCTTTACCTGTCCTGTCTGGTGAATGTACAAACTGTGCACGATGCATAGAAGTGTGCGATGATGATGCTCTTAACTTTTCAATAAGAAGCATGGCACAAAATAAAAAAATGGGAGAGTAATATGAAAGTAATAAATAAAATAACACTCGGATTAGTTGCTGCAACACTACTGTTTGTTGGTTGTAATGAAAATGCAGCTCCAGCAAAATCTGAAGTTGTTAAACCAACTATTAGCGAAGATTCATTAGGTCTTAGAAAAACAACTCTGTTTAAAGAAAATGTGAAGCCTAATGGTACAAAATATTCTGAAAGTTATGCAGGAAGTGGGCATAAAATAGAGAGAGCATTTCAAGATGCACCGCCTATGATTCCTCATGATGTAACAGGTCTTATTCCTATTAAAATAGGTAATAACCAGTGTTTAGGGTGTCATATGCCAGAAGTAGCTTCGGCTATGGGTGCAACACCGATACCTCCATCACACTTTATGGACTTTAGACCAGTCACTACGCTAGCAGCAGATGGTGAAGTTGAAAAAGATGGTCATAAGATAAAAAACACTTCAAGTGAAACACTTAAAAATGTTTCTATCAAATCCAATCATGGAAAACTCTATGGTGGAAGATATAACTGTACACAGTGCCATGCACCACAGGCAGTTGAACCATTAGCAGTGCCAAACAGTTTTACACCTGATTATATAAATAAAGATGGTGCAAGTAAATCACACTGGGATGGAGATAGACTTATGGAAGGTATAGATACTTACGATGCTAGCAAATAAAGAGAGAAGAGAGCTTTTTAGCTTTCTCTCTACATCAATTCAAGATGTAGTCAAAGAGAAAAAGCCAAAAGAGACTATTCTAAGACCCCCTTATTTTAGTGATATAAATGCTTTTGACATTGAGTGTCAAAACTGTGAAGGTTTATGTGCCACTTCATGTCAAGAGCAAATTATTATTATAGGTGATGATAAAACTCCTCGATTAGATTTTTCTAAGAGTGGATGTACTTATTGTGATGATTGTGCTGTTGCGTGTACTCCAGATGTTTTAAAAGTTGCAAATAAAAAACTTATAGAAGAAAAAGTTGCAATAAGTCAAACACAATGTATGAGTTGGGAGGGTGTAATGTGCTTTTCATGTAAAGATCCTTGCTTAGAGGATGCCATAGATTTTAAAGCGATGTTTACGCCAACTATAGATCAAGAAAAATGTACTTCTTGTGGTTTTTGCATCAGTCGATGCCCCTCATATGCTATAGAGGTAAAAGGAATTTAGATGAAAGTTTTACTCTTAGTATTTTTAGCACTCTCTACACTTTTTGCACACTCTATAAGGTTACCATTTAAAACATTTAAAGCTGCAGAACGCGTGACAGATTTAGTATATGTTAAAAACAAACTCTATGCATCAACAACAGCGGGTGAGATTGATGTTTTTAATATTCAGACACAAAAGATTGTTCAAAAAATCAAAATTGCAAAGATAAAAGATTTTATGGGGGACACTATTGATGCAAAAATTTACTCAGTAGATCTGCTTGATGATAGTGTTCTTTTACTCTCTCAAGCTAAAAGTAGTTATAACAAAGTTTCACTTTATGAGAATTCTCAACTCAAAACTATAATAGGGCTAGAGAGTAAACTTCCCATAGCAAAAGCAAAGTTCTTAAATAAGAACACTATCATACTCGCTCTTTTAAGCAATGATATTATCTCTTATGATATAAAAACAAAAAAACGAAACTGGACTACCCAAGCTTCCATGTCAAAATTTTCTAACTTTGCGCTCAATGAAGATAAAAGTAAAATAGTCATTTCTGATGAATCAGGAGATTTACATATTTTAGATACTACAAATGGGAAAAACATTCAAACACTCAGTGCTGAAAATCTGGATAATGTTTTTGCTGTTGATTATAAAAACAACACTATTGCAACTGCTGGAAAAGATAGACGCACTGTTATTTATGACCTGAATTTTCACTCTGCATACTATAAAACTTCTTCATTTCTTATCTATGCAGTAGGACTCTCACCAAGTGCAAAACTTGCTGCTTACTCAAGTGATGAAAAGAACAATATAAGCGTTTTCAAAACAAATACTAAAAGTGTTGTAGCTGTTTTTGGTGGTATTAAAATGACTCCAACAAAGATTCTCTTTCTCAATGAAAATGAATTTCTTGTAGCGAGTGATGATAAAGTAATTAATCTCTATAAGATTAAATAAGGAGCTTTGGATGGAATATAATGAAAGTCAATTTTTAGTTGAAACAAATGTCCCTGAGGATGAGCTTATCATATCTCGTACAGATTTAGAAGGAAATATCACGCATGCAAATGAAACCTTTTGTGAAATAAGTGGCTATTCACTTGAGGAGCTACTTGGGAAAAAGCATAGTATAGTGCGTCATCCTGATATGCCAAAGAGTGTTTTTCAAGATTTATGGAAAACTATCAAAGAAAAAAAGCAGTGGCGAGGTATTGTGAAGAACCTTAGAAAAGACAAAGGTTTCTACTGGGTGGAGGCTATTATCTCTGGAGTTTATAAAAATGGTGTGTTAATTGAGTATAAATCACTCAGAACACCTATAAGTTACGCTGATAAATTGAAATATCAAATCTTATATGATACAATGAGAGCTGAGAACAATGAAGCAAAACGAACAATTATATATAAAGGGCAAATCTAAAAACACTAGTATCTCTCAGAGGGAAGAAAAAAAGATGAGATTGTGTAAAATCTTTTTCTTAGCGTAGCCGTAGCTACGGTGAGTAAAAGTTTTATGCAAGGTCGCTTTTTTTATCCCTCCCTTCGGGCTTTACAGAGAAGTCCACACTCAGCGTTATCCTTTCTTGCCTTAGCTATAGCTAGGGCTTCAAAAGGCTGCCTTGATTGTGAACTTCTCTGTGAAGCTGAGAGATACTAGTGTTTTTAGAGATGCCCTAAAGGATTTTAAAATGAACATATCAAGTATAGTAGTACAAACAGTTCCTGAACATTTAGATGAAGTTGTTGCAAGTATCAAAGCTTGTGAAGTGTGTGACTACCATATGCATGATGAAAAAGGTCGTGTCATTATAACGATAGAGGGAAATGGTGTTTCAGAGGAGTTAGAAAAGCTCAGAGTTGTTGAGGCTATTCCTTTTGTATATGCTGCTGATATGCAGATGGCGTATAGTGAAGATGAGCTAGATGAGCATATGGAAGTTATTAACAACCGTGATGTAGTTCCTAAAATACTTCAAGATACAGACAAAGCTGATGTAGATAGAGTTGTTTACAATGGTGACATGAAAAAAAGAGAAGATATGGTAGCTTTTGCTAAAGAGTTTGATGCAGCTAAAGAGAGAGAAAACTAAAATGGCTGTTATATTTGAAGCCAAAGTTTGTGTAAATGAGGGCGATAACTGGTTAATCGAGCTTAAAGACACAGTAGATGGAAAAATAATGCTCTGTAATAATCTTGAAGAACTTGAGGCAAATATTGAAGCACTTGGTGAAGATTATGGTGGGCATATAGATGAAGTAAAATGGCTCAAAGAGGATGATGTCTCAGAGATTATGATGGATGATTTACGACTCAAAATGGCGGAACATCGTGAAAAGATAGAGACAGATAGAGGTGGTGAAGCTATTACTCCTCTAGTAAATGAAGAAGAACAATAACTCAAGTGATGTATAGAAACTTATTTTTATACATCTTGCTATATTTGTAAAGCTTACAGTTGGTAAGTTTTATAGAGATAGCAATATCTCAAATACATACTAAGGAAATAAAATGAAAAAAATCGTAATGTCGGCTGTTGCTCTAACAGCAATAATGGGTTCTTTTAATGTTGTAAGTGCAGCGGATAAAAGTGGTATAGACTTTAAAACAACTGGTCAAACAGTTATTTATTATAATACTGCTGCTAAGAATGGTGGTGGTCAAGATTTATTTGGACATAAGGCAACTGATAATACAAGAGCAAATTTTGGTATTCAACTGAATTTTGATGCTGATTTAGGAAATGATTTTACTTTTGGCTCACAAGTAAATTACTTAGGTACTTTAGGGTTAGAGAAAAATCTTGTTAACAATGTTATGCAGAGTACAAATGGTACAGTTGCAACAGCTAATATTGCAGATGATATTTACCTCAGTAAATTATATATTGCAAAACAGTTAGGAAACAGTACTGTAAAACTAGGTCGTCAAGAACTACCAAAATCTCTTTCACCATTTGCATTTAGTGAAGGTTGGAATGTATTTAAAAACACTTTTGATGCTATCCTTGCTGTAAATACAGATTTACCAGATACAACATTAGTAGGTGCTTATGTTGCTAAGAGTAACCATAATGGTTTTGGTAATAATATGAGTAACTTTACTGATTTATCAGTCAATAATAATGGAATAACTGGTGCTTCAACATTACCAATTACTGGTGAAGCATATATGCTAACTATTGCAAATAAGTCTATTCCTATGACTGCAGTTACTGCTTCATTTTATAATGTTCAAGGTATTGCAGCACAAAATCGTAACTATGTAGAGTGGTTAGATGCAAAAATTGCAGATAAATCATTACCAATAGGTCTTTCAATGGCACTTCAAGGTGGTGCAATTCAAGCTGATAGTGACTTAGCAGGAAAAGACACTAGTGCATTTGGTGCAAAAATTGGTTTAAAACCAATGGATGCATTAAGTCTTGCAGTAGCATACTCTCATGTTAATGATGGAACTGTACATGTTCAAAATACTGGTGGTGTAAAAACTCCACTTTACACGCAAATGATTGCCAATCAAGGTGTTATCAAAACAGATAACGATACTGTTATGCTAAAAGGTGTTTACAATACTGGTGATTATGGTAAAGTAATCCTACAAGGTACACAAACAATGGATAACAGTGCTGCAGCAAAAGACTTTACTGATATTGAATTAGTATACAAAGTTAAAGCAGGAGCAGTTAACCTACTTGCGGCATATATGAATCAAAGTTGGGATGCAGCAGCTGCTCCTGATTCACAAAATATTGTTCGTGTTGTAGCTCGTTACAACTTCTAAATACAAATTTCATATAATTGAGCTATTTATAGGCTCAATTCCTCCTATTTGATGGTAGTATAATTCTACCATCAAATAAAACACAAATTTCATATAATTGGGCTTACACCAAGCTCAACTCCTCCGAAAAGATGATAAAAATACTATCATCTTTTCAAAATTATGTTATAATCCAAGTAATTTATATTAGGATTTTTCATGTTAAAATTACTTAATTTATCTCTTTTGTTCACTTATTTTATTTTTACTGCTTGTACAGACAAAATACCATTTACTCCAAGTAAGAGTTTACAAGATAGTGCTTTAGTTTATATCTATGTACCAAATGAAATCACATCTACTGATGATACTGACTCCATAATATCATATAAACTAAAGATTGAAAATGAAACCATAAAAGGTTATATTCGCGATGGAGAGTATATGGTATTTCATATAAAACCTAGTAATATTACTTTTCATGCTACAAAAAATTCTATCATTAAACATAATGTACAAATTAATTTAAAGAAAGGTGCAACATATTTCTTAAAGATATCAAAACTAGTTGATAATGGTGACTTTAGTTTCCATCAAATTCAAAAGGAGAAGGCACTCAAAGAGATATCAGATACAGGGTTAGCAAACTCTATAAAAGTTGATGAAAATATAATTAATGAAAATATTCTTAAAGAGACTCCTCAAGTAACAACTCAAACTATTTCAAAAACAGCAGAAATTCAAAAAGCATATAAATTAAAAGAAAAAGGTATACTCACTGAAAATGAGTTTAATCAACTAAAACAAGAAATTTTATCAAAATAAAATATTAGGGTACCATGAATAAAAAAAATATACAAACCTCTGGATTTTCACTAGCAAAACATAAAGATTTAACGGGTGATGATTTTTATGATGTCAAGACCATAGGAAACCTTACTATTGCCATAGTGTGTGATGGAGTTGGAAGTGCAACTGAGGGAGCGCAAGCCGCGGCAAGAGTTACAACCTACCTGATGAACAACTTCAAAATTCGCCCGAAAACTTGGTCGATAGAAAAGTCCATACTTACATTTACTCAATCAATCAATGACATACTCTATAAAGAGTCCCAGATAAACTATGAAAGAAGTGAACTTGTTACAACGCTTACTATAGTAGTTATAGAGGGAAATCGTCTCTATGGGGCAAATGTTGGAGATAGCCGTGTCTATCTGCATAGAAACTCACAACTTAATCAACTCTCACTTGACCACGCTATGGATGAGCCAGGGTATGAAAATGTACTTACCCAAGCCGTTGGAATTGCTGAGAAAGTTGAACCCTACTACTTTGAAAACACTATAGAAAAAAATGATAAGATTCTTCTTTGTAGCGATGGTCTTTACAATATCTTAGAAGATGCAGTTTTAGAAAAAGGGATGGAACTAGGAGCACATTC
>JALSUU010000057.1 GCA_027071075.1 Sulfurimonas sp.
TATGAAAACTTTGGAGGTGATGATGCGAAGTTTGTAGAGTTTCTCTCTGCATCGTGTCATGCTAATAATGTTGAATATGATAGAGACCTTTCTCAGTATGAAGCACTTTATGATGAGGCTGAAGCTGAGGGAGAAGCAACATTGACACATGAAGAGGTATTTTCTGAGTTAAGAAAAAAGTATGACATTCATTAAGTATTCAAAAAAATCACAAAAAGATTTAGAAAGTATATATTGTCTTATCGCAGAAGATAAAAAAAGAGCTGCAGATGAATTTTTAAATAGTATTGAGAGTTATATTTTACTTTTAAAAACAAATCCAGAGATGGGAATAGAGTGTAGAGAAAAAGGTTTTAACCGTGATTGTCGAGTTCTTTTTTATGGAAACTATACAATACTGTATAAAATTACAAACACTCATATAGCTATACAAAGAGTTATAAACACAAAACAAAATTACAAAGGAAAAAATTAAATGAAACTAATCGAAGGTAAATTAAAAGTAGTAAATGGCAAAAAGATTGCTATAGTGAGTACAAGATGGAATCACTTTATAGTAGATAGACTTGTTGAGGGTGCAAAAGATGCCTTTGATCGTCATGGTGGTGATGCAGATGACATTACCCATGTACTTGTTCCAGGTGCTTTTGAGCTTCCTATGATAGTCGATCAACTTCTTTCATCAGGAAAATATGATGCAGTGTGTGCTTTAGGTGCAGTTATTCGTGGTGCTACACCGCATTTTGACTATGTTTCTGCCGAAGCTACAAAGGGAATCGCTTCTATGAGTTTGAAGTATCAAAAACCAGTGAGTTTTGGACTTTTAACAACGGACACTATTGAGCAAGCGATTGAGCGTGCAGGAACAAAGGCTGGTAACAAAGGCTTTGAAGCAATGACTACGGTTATTGAGATGATAGATTTATATGAGGCACTATAATGGCTACTAGACATCACGCAAGAATGGCAGTTGTATCACTTCTGTACGCTTTTGATTTAGGTAATGGAAATACAGCGGAACATACATTAGAGATTTTAGAAGAGAAGAAGATTCGTAATAAGCAAAAAGATTTTGCACTTGACTTATATGATGGTGTGATGCAAAATCTTGAGGCTTGTGATGCAGCTATTGTTGAGCATCTCAAAGATTGGGATTTTGAGCGACTTGGAAGTATTGAGCGAGCTACTCTGCGACTTGCTGTTTATGAGATTCTGTTTGGATCGCTTGATTCTGCTGTAGTTATCAATGAAGCTGTAGAGATTACAAAAGCTTTTGGAACAGAACAGTCTCCTAAGTTTATAAATGGTGTTTTAGACGCCATCTCAAAAGATAAATAAGTCATGAAAAAGCTACTCTTCCTCTTTTCACTTTTTGTTGTAAGTGCTTTTGCAAAAACTGCAGCTATTGACTATACTACAAAAAACAACTGTTTAAGTTGTCATGGTGGCATTGAACATATTCGTGAAGAGATTTCAGGAATGTCAAAAGCAATTGCAAAAAAAGCACAAGAGGCAGGGTATGCACAAAATAGCTGTATTGTGTGTCATGGTGGAAACCCAGCAACAAAACATAAAAACAAAGCGCACCGTGGAACACTTCCTTACTTTTTAGAGCATGAGGGACCAAAAGAGTTCTATCCAGCTCCTGGAAGCTCATGGATAAATCAAAATACCTGTGGTATGTGTCATAAAAAACAAGTTGCTTCTCAGATGAACTCTTTGATGATGACAGAACAGGGAAAAATTCAAGGTGCTATGTGGGCTTTTGGAGGTAAAGAGGGTTATACCCATGTCAATGGTAACTACAAAACGAAAAATCCAAAAGATATACATAGCCGTTTAGGGAGTGAAAAATATCAAAAATATATGCAAAAACTCTCAAAAATGGAGCCACAAGCTTTTCCAAAAGAGATGAAACAACTCCCACCCGCACCAACTGCTGATGAGGTTCAAAAAGATCCCTCTTTAGCTGTCTTTACATATCTTCGCCAAGAGTGTTTGCGTTGCCATACTGGAAGTAAAGGACGAAGTCGTAGAGGAGATTATCGAGGTATAGGGTGTGCAGCATGTCATGTTCCTTACTCAAATGCTGGACTTTATGAGGGTGGAGATAAAACTATTTCAAAAACAGAAGCGGGTCATATGCTTGTGCACTCTATTCAGAGTTCTCGAAAGGTAAAGGTAAGTGTTCATGATGTGAACTACTCTGGTGTTCCAACTGAGACTTGTTCTACTTGTCATAATCGTGGAAAAAGAATAGGGGTAAGTTATCAAGGTCTTATGGAGACTGAGTATAAGGCTACTTTTGATAGTGAGGGAAATGCACAACCTAAACTGCATACAAAAAGATACATTCATATGAAAGCAGATGTGCATTTTCAAAAAGGGATGATGTGTCAAGATTGTCATACCTCAAACGATATGCATGGAGATGGCTTTTTAACTGGAGCAAATTTGGGTGCTGTAGAGATAGAGTGTCAAGATTGTCATGGTACTACAAAAAAATACCCTTGGGAACTGCCACTTGGATACTCTGATGAGTTTAAAACATCTCCTAAAGTAGGGAAAGCGCGTGGTGTTGCACAAGATTTAGCTTCCTACCTCAAACAAGGTTTTGTTCCTAAAGAGAAGCACGATGGATATATCATCATGGCGCGTGGAAATCCACTCCCAAAAGCTGTCAAAAAAGGCAACAAAATCTTGATGCACTTAGCCTCAGGAAAAGATATAGAGCTTAAACCACTCAAACTCTTAAAAGAGGAAGAGGCACTCTCTAAAAAAGCACTTGTTGCGATGGATAGTATCACTGCGCATAATGACAAAATGGAGTGTTATACTTGTCATGCTACTTGGGCGCCACAATGTTATGGATGCCATGTCAAAATTGACTATAGTGATGGCAAGCAGAATGTTGACTATGTAAAAATGTCACATGACCAAGATATACATGGAACAACGGGTGGCATGAGAAAATCACTCAAGAAGTATTTAGTAGATGGAAAGGTTACTGAAACTCGCTCTTACTTAAGATGGGAAGACCCTATGCTTGGACAAAATGGAGAGGGAAGAATTACTCCTCTTGTTCCTGGGTGTCAGGTAACTGTTACTGTTATTGGAAAAGATGGAAAAGCCCTGCTTCAAAATCATATCTTTAAAGTTCCAAATGCTGAGGGTGCTGGAGAGAAAGGACAAAATGCCATAGATATGTCACCTATTCAACCCCATACTATTCAAAAAGAGGCAAGAAGTTGTGAGTCTTGTCATTCTAGTAAAAAAGCACTTGGTTTAGGAATCGATGGAACAGCAAACCCTAGTCAAACAACTATTATAGATATCATGAGTGCTGAGGGAAAAATACTACCAAAGCAAGTAGATGAACAGATTCCAGCGATTAAAAATCTTACACATGATTACTCTCAAATCATAGATGAAAATGGTACACAACTTATGACAGTTGGGAGTCACTTCAAACTCTCTCAACCTCTTGATAAAGCACAAAGAGATAAGTTAGACCGTCGTGGAGTATGTCTCTCTTGTCA
>JALSUU010000058.1 GCA_027071075.1 Sulfurimonas sp.
TTTATGCTATTATTTGGCTAACTTGATTTCATTAGGATACAACAATTGGAAGATCAAAAAAAACAAATTTTAAGTATTATCTCAAATGAGACAAAATCTTCTATAGATCAAATGTCCATAGTTACACCTACTGTTTATGCTTCTATTTTTTCAGAGTTTGCAAAAGAGCATGATGAAGATATAAATGATGAAGCAATCATCGCTCAAGATGTGATGCAGGTAGCTTGTTCTAACCTTACTACACTCCAAGGTGAAACTTCTAAAAATGCAAACCTTTTAAGCGATAGTACACAAAAAGCAATAAATGCCATCCAAACAAAGGATGAAACATCACTGAGTGAGGTTTTGAAAGAGACACAGAGTCTTAAAAAAGAGATAGAAAAACTTAAAGAGGCTATCTATAAAGATGAACTTACAAATGTTTACAATAGAAAGTGGCTCCATGATAACCTTTTAAAAGAGAACGAAAACTCCTTTAAGGATGCAGGTATTCTTGTTATGATTGATCTCAACTACTTTAAAGCGGTAAATGATACTTTTGGACATATAGTGGGTGATAAGGTACTTATATTTATGGCAAATGCTTTAAGAAAGTCACGACATGAGGTCGTTCGTTATGGGGGAGATGAATTTATTCTTTTCTTTAATAAAAACAGTTCTTTAAAAGCAGCACTTGAAACACTTCATAATATAAGAGAAGATATCATCAGTAAAAAACTCAAATCTGGAAAGGATGCATTTCGAGTCTCGTTTTCCTTTGGTGGTACAGCATTTAAAAAGGGTGATGCACTTAACAAAGTAATAGAAACCGCAGATAAAAATATGTACGCAGATAAAAAAGAAATCAAAAAAAGAATCACAGGCATATAAGCAAATCCTCACCTAATTTTAGATATAATCGCGCAATTTCAATTAAGATATGAAGGCGATTATATGTCAGAAAACAAGTACAATCCACAAGAGACTGAAAACAGATACTACAAAATTTGGGAAGAGAGAAAATACTTCGAGATAGATGGGAACAAAGCCATTCAAGAAGAGGGAAAAAACTTCTCTATCATGATGCCCCCACCAAATGTTACCGGTCGTCTTCACATCGGTCATGCACTCACATTTACACTCCAAGATATCATCACTCGTTACAAGCGTATGGATGGTTATAAAACACTTTGGCAACCAGGAACAGACCATGCAGGTATCGCTACACAAAATGTTGTAGAGAAACAACTCTTAGCTGAGGGCACTACAAAAGAGGCGCTTGGTCGTGAGAAGTTTTTAGAGCGTGTTTGGGCTTGGAAAGAGGAGTCTGCCGGAATCATGACAGAACAACTTCGCTATATGGGTGTATCTCCAGCATGGGAGAGAGAGCGTTTTACAATGGATGAAGGTCTTCAAAAGTCTGTAAAAGAGTCTTTTATTCATCTTTATAATGAAGGGCTTATCGTTCGTGGTAACTACATGGTAAACTGGTGTACACATGATGGTGCCCTCTCAGACATAGAAGTTGAACACGAAGATCATGATGGAAAATTTTATCATATTACTTACCCTTTTGCAGATGGAAATGGAAGTGTTGAAGTGGCAACTACAAGACCTGAGACATACTTTGGAGATACTGCAGTTATGGTGCATCCTGATGATGCTAGATACACAAACCTCATTGGAAAAGAGATAAAACTACCACTATTAGAGAGAACAGTAAAAATCATTGCTGATGAACATGTTGATATGGATTTTGGAACGGGTGTAGTAAAAGTAACACCAGCACACGATCAAAATGACTACGAAGTTGGAAAACGACATGACTTAGAGTTTATCACTGTTTTTGATGAGAAAGGTATCTTAAATGAGTATGCTGGAGAGTTTCAGGGTTTAGAGCGACTCGAAGCTCGTGATATTATCGTAAAAAGACTTGATGAAGAAGGATTTATCGTAAAGATAGAAGATCATAAACATCAAGTTGGTCACTGTTACAGATGTAAAAACATTGTAGAACCATATATCTCGAAGCAGTGGTTTTTACGCAAAGAGGTAGCTACTGCTTCTATTGAAAAAACAAATGCTGGAGAGGCACAGTTCTTTCCACCACACTGGATAAATTCCTACAACTCTTGGATGGGAGAACTGCGTGACTGGTGTATATCTCGTCAACTCTGGTGGGGACATCAGATTCCTATTTTTTACTGTAATGATTGTGGACATGAGTTTGCATCACAAGAGGAAGCTCCTGAGGCTTGTCCGAAATGTGCATCAAAAAAACTTACTCAAGATCCTGATGTTTTAGATACTTGGTTCTCTTCTGCTTTATGGCCATTTTCTACTTTAGGATGGGGGAATGGTGATGTAGAGATGGACAAACTTTTCAAATCAGATGATATGAAAGACTTCTATCCAAATACTCTGCTTATCACTGGTTTTGATATTCTCTTCTTCTGGGTAGCAAGAATGATGATGATGGGTGAACACTTTAATGGGCAACTTCCATTTAACCATATCTACCTGCATGCCCTCGTTCGTGATGAGAAAGGCGATAAGATGTCTAAATCAAAAGGAAATGTAATTGACCCTCTTGATATGGTAGAGAAATACTCTGCAGATATTCTTCGTTTTACTCTTGCTATAAGTGCTGCGCAAGGTCGTGACATAAGAATGAGTACCGAGAAACTAGAACAAAACCGTAACTTTACAAACAAACTCTACAATGCAAGTAAATACCTACAGATGAATGTAGATACTTTCCCAGATATGGCAGGTTTTTGTGTAGAGACTGACCTTGGTCGCTATATGATGAGTCGCTTGAACTTTGCTACAAAAGAGGTGCGTGCATACCTTGATGAGTATAAGTTTAACGATGCAGCACTTGTAATGTATAAGTTTTTATGGAATGAATTTTGTGGTTGGGGAATTGAGCTTTCTAAAGCAGATAAAGGTGCTATTGTAGAACTAGGCGCTATCTTTAAAGAAGCTATGAAACTACTCCACCCATTTATGCCATTTATCACAGAGCATCTCTACCATGAGTTAAGTGGAACAAGTTTAGAAGATGGGGATTCTATCATGCTTATGAAGTTCCCATCAAAGATTAAACAGCGTAAAGAGGAGAAAACTTTTGAGATTATTATGGATGCTATTGTATCTATAAGACGGGCAAAAGTTCTTGTTGACTTGGCAAACCAAAAAATAGATAAAGCCTTTGTAAAGATAGATGGTTTAAGTGACAAAGAGAAAGAGATGATGCTTCCATTTATCACAAAACTTGCAAAAGCAACAACTGTTGAATTTACTGAAACAAAGATAGAAAACTCTGTAAGTGATATCTCTGATTTTTGTGAAACATTTATCCCAACGGATTCCATAGATCTTACTTCTATCATCTCTAAACTAGAAAAGCAAGATGAAAAACTACAAAAAGAGATAGGCAAACTGAATGGTATGCTCAATAATGAGCGTTTCGTAGCAAATGCACCTGAAGATGTTTTAGAAAAAAACCGTACGCTTTTAGCTGATGCAGAGGCAAAACAAGCAAAAGTTTTAGAACA
>JALSUU010000059.1 GCA_027071075.1 Sulfurimonas sp.
CATGTTTTCTAAATAAAGAGAGATTGTACTTGTCCTTATCTTTGGTTTGACCATAAAAGGCATCAATGAAATTATCATCAAACCTGTAAGATACTTTTGCTAAATCCCAAAGCCAACCATAAGAGTTACCCCAACTTCCTGGACCAAGTACTCTTTTATCTCCATATCTATTCGACTCTCGTCCAACCTGCATCGAAAGCTCGCTGATATTTGCCAAGTTTTGAATGTGAACATTCAGAGTAGTAAAATCAAAATCCTCTTGAGGATTCATCCAGTAGACTTCATTCCCACTCACTTTTTTAAAGTCATCATGACTCAGTGACCACCCATACACACTAGCATAATAGCCTAAAACTGTATAGAGTACATCAGGAGAGTATCTGTAAACTGCTCCAAGCTTTAGTCTGCTGACAAGGAGTGAGTCATCAGGTGCTCCGATGAGTGAACTATTATTACCATAGGCTTTTTTATTCATCCCATCGAGGCTTTCAAAACGCTCTTTGAAACCACCGATAACAGAGATATTATCTGCATAGAGTGTTACAAAACTGCACAATACTAAGAGAGGAAAGAGAGATTTTTTCATGTTGATTATTTGTGACACTTCTTTTGACGAATCTCTTCTATCTCTTTGACTCTATCATCCAAGTCTTGAAGCATCTCATACTGCTCACTCTTGGTTTTACCACTCTCTTGCATCTTTTGTTTATGCTCCTCTATAGTCTCAAGCCACTCATCTATAATCTCATCTTTGATGCCACACTCCGTTGCTTCTCTTTTTTCATTTTCCACAATCCAATCTGCTATTTTTTTTAAAATATGTATCATTTATTATATTCCTAAAAGTTTGTATATCATTTTTGCACTCAGTAGTAAAAGTACTACGGCAATAAGTTTTTTAACCTGCGCAGGTGTTAAACGGTAGTGCATAATAAAATCTCCAGCATACCCGCCAATAATAGCAGCTACACTCACAACACCAAGTAAAACCCAATCCATATCTACAAAAGAGAGATAAGTAGCAAATGCTCCTAGTGTTGAAAATGGAATCACAAAACTAATCGCATAGGCTGCTTTTTTTGCATCAAAGCCAAGCAGTATAAGCAGTGGCATGATGAGTGAACCTCCACCCACACCAATAGTTCCAGAAATAAGACCGACAACTGCACCTATGAGGTAGAGTATCCACGCCTTGTCATACACTACCTTGGTTTCTCTGTTACTAAAGAGAAGAAGGAGGGCACTGATAAGTAAAAATGCTACAAGTATCCACTCCACAAGCTCTTTTTGTATGTACTGACTCATCCATGCACCAATGGGTGTCGCTATCATGATAGAGATGATGAGAGGCAGAGCAAATCTTACATCTAAAACACCACGAAAAAAGTTCATAAATGAAGCTGTGATGGTTGATGCAGAGTTGATGAAAAGACCTATGGCTTTTGCTAGATTTATAGGCATATCCATCATTGAGAAGATGGGGACTAAGCCTATGGCAGAACCAACTCCACCCATAGAAAAGAGTGTAGAGAGTCCTAGTGTTAAAAAGAAATATATGCCGTAGTGTAGGAGTTCTGGACTCATGTTATAGCTTTAATGTCTTTGCTTTGCCACCTTTGAGATGATCCATCAAGCTTAAAAGTCCACCGCTAAGGTACTTGACTTCAAAGCCCTGTGTAGCGAGCCACATTCTTGCCATATTTGATCTATCTGCTTTGGGGCAAGCAACTATGATGAGTTTATCTTTTGGAAGTTCCTCTAATCGCTCAGGAAGTTCTGGAGCAGGTATCTTCAGACCAAAATTTACTTGCCATACCTTTGTCTCCATCGGCATACGCACATCAACAAGTTCACATTTTCCTTCATTATAGAGTTCTATGAATGCATCAACCTCTATTCGCATATTTCCCATATTGCTTGGTACTACATCTTTTATAAAATTTTCCATCTTTTTATCCTTTGATTTTTTCTAAATAATCTCTTGCTTTATCTCCACGGAGATAATCAACAACTTTGAGCATACCATCTGTTAGGTATCTCGCCTCAAACCCTTTGAGTTTTAAAAAGAGTCGTGCTATCTCAGCTCTGTCATAGTGAGGGCACATCGTTACAATCGTTTTGTTTTTATCAATCTCACCGAGTCTATCTGGAAGTTCATTGAGTGGGATATGGCTACCAAAACCTATATGCCACGCTGCATACTCTTCATGAAAACGGATATCAATAATCTGGGCTTGACCTTTTGCATAGAGGTCAAACAACTCTGGCATCTGGATCTTCATATCTTTACGCTCTTGGTAGTCAAACTCTTTTAAGTATGTATCAAAATCTATCTCTTTCATCTGTTTATTCCTTTTAAGCTATTTTCTCTTTTGCATCATCTCTATCAAATTCACACTGAAATGTAGTATGCTCTACATCAAAGCCATCATGGAGTTTTTTCTCTAAAGTATCTATGACTTGATTTGACTCAGAAAGCGTCACATCTTCGTTAAAATCAAGATGCGCTTCTAAGTGGATGTGGTTGTCATCGAGTTTCCAGATATGAATATGATGCACATTTGCTATCTCACTCTCCTCTTCTATACTTGCTATCACCTCTTCAATATCTACGCCCTCAGGTGTAAACTGCATCAGTATGGCACTACTCTCTTTAACAAGCCCAAAAGATGCCCAGATAAGATAGAGTGCAATAAGAGCTGAGATAACAGGGTCAATCCAAAAGAGATTGAAGTAGTACATAAGTAGACCGCCACCGACAACAGCGACACTTGTCATAACATCTGTTAAAAGATGCAGATAAGCAGCCTTGATGTTCATGTTGTCATCTGCATCATCTTTTACAAGTAGTACACTTGCTGCATTTAAAACTATACTCAGTGTTCCAAGTCCAATGACCCAGATAGAGTTGATGGCTTCAGGATGATAAAACTTATGAAAGGCTTCAACGATAAGAAAAATAGCTATACCTATAAGTACCGAAGCATTAAAAAGTGCAGCTAAAATCTCAGCGCGTTTATAGCCAAATGTTTTTGACTCACTATTTGGGCGTGCTGCTAAACGGTTCGCCCAATAAGCGATAAGCAGTGCTAAAACATCGCTAAAGTTATGCATAGCATCACTAAGGAGTGCGAGTGAGCCTGAGAGGATACCTCCAACTATTTGTGAGAGGGTGATGATGATATTTAAGATGATGGTGATAAAAAGATTTTTACCACTTACATCGTGATGGTGGTGATGTTCGCTCATGATTATCTTCCTACATTTTTGTTTACTATATCGCTCCGAGAGCCTATGGCTTCTATGTTGAACTTATAGTTGTAATTTTTAAGTCGCGTTATTTTGAGAAGTTTTTTTGGCTCCGTGTTGAGCATATACTTCATAGCATTAAAGGCAAGTGCTTCCACTGTATCTATATCTTTTGGTGTTACTCGTTTGTGCTGTTTTCTTTTGGCTTTTATCTCTTCCTCTTTGGCTTTGAGTTTTTTGAGGAAGCTTTTATCTGCTAGAGAGACTCTGTAGGCTTCGCCAGTTGAA
>JALSUU010000060.1 GCA_027071075.1 Sulfurimonas sp.
TTATCAAGAGCAATTCTCAGTGATATTGCCATTTTAATCTCTTTGGCAACAGAGTCACTCTCTAAAAGTGCTGGATTTTTATATATTTTTTCACTGATAGCAGCAATTTTATCATTTACACTCGATGCAATAGAAGGAACAAAAGAGGAGACTAAAAGTTTCGATGCTTTGCTCAAACAAATCTCACTATCTACTAAAGATCCAGCAGATGACGCGATATTAAGATTTTGTATAGTCTCTTTGAGGTTAGTTGTATCTACATCTCCTAACTCTTTAAGTTTTTCCAAAAAAGTATCATCATAGGTCGTTAAGAAGTTTACCCATCTTTGTCTAAAGTTATCAAGCTGACTTGGCTCTGCTCCAAGCCCTAACATCTCAATAGTGTTTCTTGCAAGTTCGGATGCTTCATTATTATGCAGTGCTTCAATAACCTGCAAAATTCTTTTTGTTAAAAGGGCTTGTGCTTCTATAATTTGAGAAGATTGATTTGGGTTTGTACGATTGAGCTTGGAGATTAAAAAGCGTAAAAACTCATGCATAGTATTAATACGATAATTTTTCAGATCTTTTTGATGCTCTTTATTAAGCATCTGTGTAAATTTATCAAGATGATTACAATCTTCTACACTCATTTTTGCTTTTTTAGCCTCTTTACAAAAAGCCTCTGCATAAAAGTCTGGGGTAAAGAGTTTTCCCTCTACTTTTAATCTTTTTATCGCACTGTTTATAATTGCTTGAATCGTCATAATTTCCCTTTATTATTTACTTACACCCTCTGCTGAGACTTGTGCCACAAAAGCGGATATAGCTTTAATAGAACTAAACTTAATAGCTTCAAAACGCTCTTGATCAGTTAACACAGCATTTGGTTCGACTGCAAAATCATAGCTACCAATGGTAGTGTACTTTTTCTTAATATCTTTTGATTCTCGTGTAATTACAAGTGTAATTGTTGCACGATAGGAGATAATATATCCATTAGTATTATATTGCAGTGGAAGATAGCGTGGTTCATTGAGTTTTAGATAGAGGTGTGTAGTTGCATACTTTCTTGGTACAACTGAAGCATGAAAAACTTCTATAATTGCTGCATCAACTGCATCTTTAATGATAACAGTATTTTCTGGATCCTGTGCAGATATAGTTACACTTGTACTTATCTTCTCACCTAAAACAGCTCGTGCATACTTCGCACTTGGTCTGTAACCACACCCACTGAGAAGTGCTATAAAAAAAAGTACTAAAACTATTTTTACTAAGTGTGGCAAATGAAACAAAACTAGCCTTTTATAACTATATTTACAAGTTTATTTGGAACTACTATCTCTTTAACTATTGTCTTTCCATCAAGCCATTTTGCTACTAACTCTTTTGCAGCAACTAAGATTTCCTCTTTTGTAGCATCTTTAGAGACTTCAATCTCATCACGACGCTTACCATTGACAGCTACCCCAAGAGTAACACTATCTTCAACAAAGACCTCTTCAATAATCTCTTGTTTTGAGAGATTTTTGAGTCCAAAATATTTTTCACTTATTTCCCAAGCAGTATGAGGAATAATTGGTTCTATTATTGATGCAAGAATCCAGTAACCCTCACTCCATACATCAGAATTTTCTTGAGCGTTAAGTGCATTTATAGCTTCCATAACACCTGCAATAAGTGTGTTAAAAGTATAACGCTCTGCAAATACATCTTCACTTCGCTTAAGTGCTTCATAGACTTTTTTACGAGCAAGTTTTTCCTCTTTTGAGAGAGAACTATGATCAATTATAGGTTTTGTATCTGTTGGGACTACATGAGAACTTCTATCAAAAAATCTTTTGATAAACTTATGCGCACCCTCAACAGCACTATCATTCCACTCTAACTCTTGTGTTGGTGGTGCTGCAAAAAGTATGAAAAGTCTTGCTGTATCTGCACCATATTTTGCGATAATTGCATCAGGGTCAACTGTATTTCCCTTTGATTTTGACATTTTTGCACCATCTTTGAGAACCATACCTTGCGTAAGGAGTTTATCAAAAGGCTCATCAAACTCTAAGTATCCTAAATCACGGAACACTTTTGTAAAAAATCTTGCATAAAGTAGGTGTAAAATAGCATGCTCAATCCCACCAACATAGTGATCAACACCCATCCAGTACTTTACTTCCTCAGGAGTAAAAGCCATCTTCTCTAAAGTAGCAGGTGATGCACAAAAGCGTAAAAAGTACCAAGAGGACTGTACAAATGTATCCATAGTATCTGTCTCACGGACTGCATCTTTACCACACTCTGGACATTTACACTGCTTCCAAGTAGGATGATTTTCAAGTGGACTTCCCTCACCATTAATCTCTACATCATCAGGAAGAGCAATAGGAAGATTCTCTTTTTTCTCCATAACAAGACCACAATCTTCACAGTGAACAAAAGGAATAGGAGCACCCCAGTATCGCTGACGACTTACACCCCAATCTTTGAGTTTATAGTTCGTAGTCTTTTTCCCTATCTCTTTTTCTTCAAACATTTTGATGATGTTGTATTGAGATTTTTTAGAGTTCATGCCATCAAACTCTGCAGAGTTATACAACTCCCCTACTTCAGTGTAAGCAGACTTAGTAAAATCATGCTCACCCTCTTTTGGTTTGATAACAGGATTTATCTCTAAGTCATACTTCTTTGCGAAATCATAATCTCTATCATCATGTGCAGGAACAGCCATTACAGCCCCTGAACCATAATCCATAAGCACAAAGTTCGCTATCCACACAGGAACAACTTTCCCAGTTAAAGGGTGTACAACATTGAGACCTAAAGGGAGTCCAGTTTTTTCTTTTTGTCTGTCTATAGAAGAGGTATTTTTCATCTTTGTTATTTCAGCAATAGTTGCATCATCTAAAAGCTTATTCTCTATCATATATGTAACAATGGTATGCTCAGGTGCAAGGGCTGTATAACTTACACCATATATAGTATCAGGACGCGTTGTAAAGACATCAAAACTCTCAAATGTATCATTTAACTTATTTTTACTTTGGGCATCAAAATAGAGGTCAAAAGCCAAACCATTTGATTTTCCTATCCAATTTTCCTGCATAGTGAGAACTTGTTTTGGCCAACCGCCCTCAAGTTTTTTCAAATCATCTAAAAGTTCATCAGAGTACTGCGTAATCTTAAAGTAGTACTGATTCATATCTTTTTTCTCTATCGGTGTATCACATCTCCAACAGCAACCCTCAACTACCTGCTCATTTGCAAGAACTGTTTGATCATTTGGACACCAGTTAAGCATACCTTTTTCACGGTAAAGTAAGCCTTTTTCATACATATCTATAATAAAAGCTTGTTCAAACTTTGTGTAAAGTTCATCACTTGTAGCCATCTCTCGCTTACGAGAAAAAGAGAAACCTAAAGAGTAAAACTCATTCTTCATATAGTCGATGTTATCATAAGTCCACCCCTTAGGGTGTGAACCATTTTTAATAGCTGCATTTTCAGCAGGCATTCCAAAACTATCAAACCCAATAGGATGCAG
>JALSUU010000061.1 GCA_027071075.1 Sulfurimonas sp.
AAACTCTCGTTCTAAAAGTGAGATAGCCTCTTCTGCAAAAAGTTGTTCTTGAAGTAGCTCGGCTTGGAGTTCTTCTTGAGTCAGTTCTCTCTCTTGATTTTCTCTCTTTTTATCATTTTTGGATTCATTCTCTTTTTGTGCAACATCCTCTGCATCATCAGCCTCATACTCCAAATCTTCATCATCACGAAGTATGTCATCTTTTAACTCGGCATAGATTTCCTCTGCATACATTCCAGAAAATCGCGAGCGATACTGCGCTCCATAAGGTAAACTCATACCATTTTCAACAAGCATATCATTTATCGCCATATCTGTAGCCATCTGCCAAAGCCAACCGCTGCGATTGCTTCTACGCATATCGTAAGCAAGAGTTTGATGCATAGCACCATTTGCTAAAACAAACTCTAACTCTTCAAGCTCCAAATCACGCAAATAATCCTCTCTATACTCTAAGGTCACTCCATCACTCTTAAAGGCTTCTATATTGTTATTGACTACTAGTGTAAGCTTTGATGCAAGTGTTCCAAAGTATGGGTACTCTACTAAGAGTTTTGCTTTGGCTTGAGAGATTTTTTCTGAGAGTTGCATGAGCTTTATCTACAGGAGGTAGGCAAACTTTTTTACCCACTCTTTAAAGATTTCAGAGTGTTCCATTCGCACACCATTTCTTTGTAAATCTTGTACTATCATTACAGCAAACTCACTTTTAAGTCCTAGCGTATAGGAGAGAAGAGTATCTAGCCTACTTTCATCTTGCAGAACACGACTCACAAGCCCACTACTTAGAGCATATAAAACATTGACCTCATCACTATACTCGCCTACTCCACTCTCTAAAATTGCATCCATATTTGGTAGTTTATGCATCACCTTTAGAAAACTCAAAAAGCCAACCGCCACTTCACGCCCAATAGCTCCACTCACTGTCTCTAAAAGTAGAGACTCTGAAATCCCACTCTTTAAGATATTTGCCACATATTCCCAAGAACGGGGTGTTGCAAAACTCTTCTCGCTACTCTTTGCCTCAAAGGTAAAGAGATGCTCATTTTTGTACGAAATATAAGCAATAATAGCAGGATTGAGTGAAACACTATACGCCCACTCTCTCCAATCATCTACACTCACTTCCATCTCAAAATGTACAAAACGATTTGCAAGAGGGGCAGGCATACGGTAAGTAACTCCACGGTCTCCATCACGGTTTCCAGCAGCAACTATTGCCCAACCAGCAGGAAGTTCATACTCCCCTACTCTTCTGTCAAGTATAAGCTGATAGGCTGAAGACTGTACAGAGGGTGCTGCAGAGTTTAACTCATCTAAAAATAGGATGCCTTCTCCACTTTTGGGTAAAAAAGCAGGAGGTGCCCAAAGAGCAGTGTGACTCTCTTTATCATAAAAAGGTATCCCTTTTAAATCAGTCGGATCCATAAGTGCTAGTCGCAGATCTATAAAACCTATCTCTTTTTTTTGAGCTATGCTCTTCACGATAGAGGACTTCCCTATCCCTGGTGCTCCCCATAAAAAACTTGGTACTTTTTGCGATACTAAAGCTTCTAAACTCTGTGTTAAATCATTTGCTCTCACACTAACCATCCTATATTTTCACTTTGAATATGTTTTCCAAATCCAGCATTTGTTTTTACTGCTCGCTCATAACGGCTATCAAGCTGTAACTGATAAAGTATCTCCACTGGCGTAGCTTCATTTTTAGCTAATGATGCAAAATAGTTCCCCTCACTGTATGCCTTTTCTAAAAGTGTAGTAGGCATAGCACTATTTGCATAAAGTAGCGTATTTAAAACTTCACTCTTTTTTGCTAGTAAAACCTCTACTATTTTTCTATCAACTGCATCATTGAGTGCAAGTGCCTCATCAACACTTGCTAAAGAGAGAGCCAAAAGCTTCTCTTGCATCAAAAGAGTTAAGGAGTTGTTAGCAGCAAGGCAAGAGGGTCTCTCTATAAAATGCTCAAAAAGTGCATCATCTAACTCCCTATTTTTAGCAACGATGCAAGCAAAATCTTCCTCTTTAAAAAGTTCTAAAGCAAGTTTTTTATCTAAGTTTTTGTTGTGAGAGAGTGCCTCTTTTATAGAAGGGTCACCCACTCTGTAGAACTTGTTTTGTAGCTTCACGCTTACAAAGGGACTCATCGCTATCGCCTTTTTTATCTTCGGATGAAACTGTAGCGGTTTGAGACTAGAGATAACTTCTAAAAGTTCTGCATTTTGACTTTGTGCCACTAAATGAATAAAACCCGTAGTCGCGTACTGAACATTATGGTTTCGCTCTATGTTTTCATAAAAGCGTGCTATAAAAGCAGCACTCACATCACGGTTATCATCATTTTCAAAAAAATCCTCATTTTGCCAATCATACATCTGCATTAATTTAAAAAAGAGTTGGTCATTGATTTTACTGTTTTGTATAAAACTCTTCAGTCGCTCTTTGTCGTGAGAGAGTTTCAAACTCATCAAAAGTACATCTGCATCAATCTCCTGCGCAAGTGCAGACTCCAACACTTCTATGTTAAGCGTCTGCACCCCTTTGCTCTCATAAAGTTCTTCACTTAAGTTCTGCTCTTTTGGTGTCATCATACGACCATCCACAACAAGTGAAACATCTTCAGAGTACTCCCTGAGTAACTCTATATCATGAGAATGTAACTGTGATGCAAACTCATCAACTGAAAAGGCGCGTGGTTTTCCAAAAAGTAAAATTGTCTCTATTTCTTTTAAATTCATAAAGTAATTATACTCATTTTTTAACTTAAATAAATTATGGAGGAAAATTAAGTTATAATCAAAGCAATTATTTTAAGGAATCATCTATGAAACTCTATGCACCTTGGGAAAAAACATTTCAAAGAATTTCTACACCTTTTGAACATTTTTTACACTCGCAAACAACAACAGGATTACTCTTAGCATTTATGACACTCTGTGCTCTTGTTCTTGCCAACTCTCCACTTGTTGATGTTTATAAGCACTTTTTTCATACAACCATAGAGTTAAATGTTGGCGATTGGAAACTCTCTCACTCTGTGCATCACTGGATAAATGATGGACTTATGGCTATCTTTTTCTTTATGATAGGACTTGAAATAAAACGAGAGATTTTAGTGGGAGAACTCTCAAATATAAAAGTCGCTATATTACCAATTCTCGCTGCTATTGGTGGTATGATTTTTCCTGCACTTATCTATCTTGCGATTAACAGAGGCAGTGATGGTTCTATCGGTTGGGGAATTCCTATGGCTACGGATATTGCTTTTGCTATTAGTGCACTTATCCTTTTAGGAAACCGTGTCTCTCCTGCACTTGTTACATTTTTGGTGGCACTTGCTATTGTCGATGATTTAGGTGCTGTTTTGGTCATCGCCATATTTTATACCGATCAGATTCACCTCTTGCCTTTGATGTTTGCAGGAGGGAGTTTTCTTATCATGATACTTTTTAACCGTTTTGGTATCCATGCAATTTTACCTTACTTTATTATGGGACTTTTTTTATGGTTTT
>JALSUU010000062.1 GCA_027071075.1 Sulfurimonas sp.
GAATAACACCCTGCTTGATAAAAGTCGCAGTTGTCAGCACCATCACAAGCAAAACAAGCATGATGTCAATAAAAGGGATGACATTTATCTGATCAAAACGCTTAAAATTTTTTCGTTTACATTTTGACATTACTTGCTCTCATGTGCCACATCAAATTTTGTAAGAATACGCTCAACTTTACGCAAAGCAATGGTATATGCAACAATTGCTGGCATTGCAACAACCAAGCCCATTGCCGTTGCTTTAAGAGCTAGTGCCAAACCTATCATTACTTTTTTTGTATCTACTGCACCAATATCACCCAAAGTATAAAATGTAATCATAATTCCAACCACAGTTCCAAGCAACCCTATATAAGGTGCATTTGTACCAATGGCAGAAATAACATTGATATTATCGGTTAAATCAAGTTCCAAGTTATCACGATGTTCATAATCTTCAATGCGAACACTTTTATAAAACATCATTCTCTCTATAAAAAGCCAAAGTGTCACAATACTCATAAGTATCAAAGTTCCCATTACACCATAATCTAGTGCATTTTCTGCATACGCTAAAAATCCGTTCATCTGCATTATAAATCCTATTTTAATTTTAGTTTAACTCTTGTTCCAACATTTTTAGATGATTCCAAATTTAACTCAATGTTATTTTTATCACAAAATCTTTTCACAAGGCTGAGTCCTATGCCAAAACCCTGCATATCTCTGTTTGTCTGGTAATATTTATCAAAAATATGAACAAGCTCTACCTCATCCATTCCTATACCATAATCTTCAATACAAAGCAGACCATCTTTCAAGCGAATATCAATATTTTTTGAATCGTTTGAGTATTTTACACCATTATCAATTAAGTTGTCAATAACTTTACTAAGTCCCGTTTTATCTCCCAAAATTTCTAAGCTCTCTAACTCCAAATGAAATTCTATATGTGGATAAAGTTTTTGCAAAAACAGTACTCTTGCGTTTAACAGTTTATCTACACGAAAAAGCTCTTTTACATCTTGTTCACTCTGCATTTTTATAAGATAATCAAGCTCATTATATCGCTCTTTTAGCATATTACAAGCGTTATTTATACGACTGATGCGTTTGAGGGTTTTAGCATCTTCAATATTTTTCGCAAGCATCTGTGTATTTGTTGTAATGGTGCTGATGGGAAGATTGAGCTCATGAAGTGTCTCTTTTGAGAGTTCTTGCAGATGCCCTACATAATCAGCAAGAGGATCAACTGCTAATTTAGCAATAAAAACAGCAGAGAGAGTAACAACACAAAGAACAATAAGCGCAAAAACTGCAATATTTTCAATTTTTAAAATAGCAATAAAATAATAAACAAGAGAGACAAAGCCAATAACAGTCAGCAAATAATATATGAAAATATTTATGCGTAGATTACGGAACAAGCTTATACCCAAACCCACGAATATTTTCAAATTTCACAGCAGGGAGAAGCTGTTTAAGTCTATTTATATAGACACGAATTGCGCCATCACTACCACCTTTGTCCGCACTACTCCACAACTCATCATAAATAAGTTCTTTAGGAACAGGAGTATTTGTATGATCCATCAACAAAACAAGCAACTCATACTCTTTTTTTGAAAGCTCTAACGCTACACCATCATAAAGTATAGACTGATGCAGCTTATCATGACATAACAAGCCGACACATTCCGCCTGCTTGCGTTTCGTTCTTCTTAGTAATGCAGCTAAACGCAGTAAAAACTCGGTAGTATCAAAAGGTTTGGTAATGAAATCATCAGCTCCACTTAAAAAGCCGCGTTGCAGCATCTCTTTGTCACTATGTGATGTTAAAAAAACAGCAGGGGTTTCGTCATCTGCTTTACGCAAATCTCCCAAAAGAGAGACTCCATCAATAAGGGGAACATTTATATCAAGCAGATAAAGATCAAACTTCTCTTTGTAGGTGGCATCAAGCGCATCTTGTCCATTTGGAGAGTGACAGACCTCATACCCTTCATCTTCAAGTAAATCAACGATTGTCTCAGCAAAAAGAGCATCATCTTCTAAAAAAAGTATTTTAATCGACACTCTCTATAGCCCAGCCAATAGTTTCACCAGCATACATAGGGACAACACCCGAATAGTTTTGAGGAACAACAAAAGGTCGTTTTTCTAATGTCACTTCTTTAAATTCAGGGCAAATTCCATATATATTTTGTGCATTATCACTTACAAATGCCTGTAGATTATCGAGCTTATCAAACTGCTCAAAGATTTCTGTTAAAAGCTGTAAAGATATAGGGGCAGTAAAGACACCAGCAGCACAACCACAAGACTCTTTTTTATGTTGTGGATGTGGTGCAGAGTCTGAACCAAACATCACTTTTGGATGTGCTTCAAGCGCTACACTTAAAAGTGCATCTAAATCTTCTGGTCTTTTTGCTATAGGTTTGCAAAAGTGGTGTGGCATCATCATGCCACCAATGACATCATCAAGCGTTAAAAGTAGATGATGCACAGTAATAGTTGCATAAAGATTTGGATATTTATCTAGCATATCTACTGCTGCTTTTGTAGTAATGTGTTCCATAACAATTTTTAGATTAGGGAAGTTTTGTGCTAAAAGTTCATAAATACTCATAAACTCAGCTTCTCTATCCATCACAAAGCCATCAGTTTCACCATGAACACAAAGAGGAATTTCTAAATCACTCATTGCCTCTAAAGTAGTACGCATCTCTTCAATATTAAATGATTCAACGCCCCCCTCAGAGTTTGTTGTAATTCCAGCTGGATAGAGTTTTATAGCTGTAATTTCATCTACAACGCTCTCCAAAAATGCTTTATCATAGTTTTTATAAAAAAGCGTCATAAATGGTTCAAAATAGTCATTTGGTACAGCAGATATAATTCTCTCTTTATAAGATCTTACAGCGGCAAGAGTATCTACTGGAGGTACAAGATTTGGCATTATTAGTGCACCGCTATATGTAAACGCAGTAAGTGGTGCAATATTTTCTAGCATTACTCCATCACGAAGATGTAAGTGCATATCTAGTGGCATTAAAAGTGTATGAGTTTTCATTAAAAATTCCTTCTTCCAAAAATGTATGAAATCTTTGGTCTTTATTTTATTTTTCTAAAAGCAGTTTAAATCTGCTCTTACAAACTCCTAGTAAATATATCTCATTAGGAACTTGAAAGAGAAGAGAACAGATGACCTATATTATAAATTCAATTCAATACCCTCAAATTCATTATCACTATTTTTTTGAAATCTATAGTACTTTATAAACTCTGGCTTTGAGTATGTTGGCTCAGGTGTTACAAAAACTATACCAAAACCTTTAGAGTTTGCAAACTCTCTTAGCTTCTTTTGGTTATCACTATGCAAACGCGACACCTCATCGACTATAAGAAAAAATGGTGTTCTCTCTTGTGTTGTAAAGAGCTGAAGTATAGAGATAGCTATCGCAATTTTGAGGAGCATACTTCCACCTGTTGAACTTTCATTTTTAAGTTGTGACACTTCTGTTATCTGTTTTTCATTCTCTTTAAATGAAAGTGTTAAGTCTATAGTATCATCCAGAGATATTGCACTCCCTTTTAACTCTATTTTTATCTCTTTGAACTTTATCTCAAGTTTTGTAAGTTCGGCTAAAACATCAGACTGCTCATAAAAAAGTGATGTTTCATTAAGAAGTGAGCTAAGAGTTGCCACACTCTCATTGAGGTCTCTTAAGAGTTTGGCTATGCTCTTTTTATTCCCTATCTTTGGGTCAAGTTTTATATCTTTTATCACTCCAAAATCAACTGATGAGAGATTTCTATTTATCTTAGCGACCTGCGATAAAAACTTATCTTCACTATCATTAAGAACAGACATATTTTGAGGTAGAGAGTTGTTTACAAAGTTTCTAAACTTCTTGTTTCCACTCTCTTTAGTGATATGTAGTTTTTTATTTTTATACTCATAGACCTCATCTATCTTTGTCACAATACTCGGACTTTTAGATATATAAAGCTCACTATTATACTCATCAAAGTTAAAATATATATCTATGTCATTATGGCTATTTTTAAGTCTGTTTAGTCTATCAAGTTTTGATTTAAGGTCTATTTTGCTACTTTTATACTCAAGCACTATAAAGTTATAAGACTCTATCAACTTATAAAGATACTTTTTACTCTCACGACCCTCTACATCACTAAAGTCAAATTCTAAGAGAGCAAAAGCATCTACTCCCTTTTTAAAAAGTTTTTCCTCTTTTAGAAGAGCTTTTTTTTCTTCACTCAACTCTTCAACATTATAGATATACTCTTCTATCTTGGCTTCTAATTTTAACTGAAAGTTTTCAAATCGTAACTGAGTATTTGTAAGTCTATGTTCTAAAGAAAGCAGAGACTCTATCTTCTCTTTTGAGTTCTCATACTCTTCTAAAAAGAGTTGAGACTTACTGATAGCTAAAAGTTCTTTTTCTAACTCTTTGAGACTACTCTCTAATTCTTTTATTCTTTCATCTTGTGTTATACTATTCTTCTTCTGCTCTTGAGTACCTATAAACTCATCTACTTTAGATTTTTCATCCTCTAACCATCTTTGTAGTAAGTTATATTCTTTTTTTAACTGCTCCTCATACTCCTCTTCTAAATCCTTTATCCTATTTATTAGGGTTCGTTTATCCTCTTTTACACCCTCTTCTATCTTAGCTATGGCATCTTTAGAGTTTTGTATCTCCTCTTCAAATACTCTTATGCTGTTTTGATGGTGTTGATACTCCCTTGCATACTCAGTATTAAGCTCTGAGACTCTTTTCTCTTTTGTCTGAGTTAAGTCCTCAATCTCTTCTTTAAGTCTTTCAATATTCTCTTTTTTTGTCTCTCTATCACTCTCTAAAAAGAGTATCTTCTGCTCTAACTCTTCTCTCTTCTCTTGAAACTTCAGCTCTATATCAACGAGTGACTTCTTATAGCTCAATGTTAAGTTCTCTAACTCTAGCTCATGACTCTCTAGCTTTAAAGTTGCTTCATCTTTAGTAAGGATTTTTTTTAAACTCTCACTCTGTATAGATATAGAGAGAAGTCTCTCACTCTTTAGCATACGAGGGGCTAATTCATCTATACTTCTATCTAAAAGAGTCTCATCCATAAAAGGGTAAAGCTCACTCTCCCAGCCATCAGCCTCTTCATTTAAAAACTCTTTAAAAGAGTTAGGCTTCGCCTCTATCATCCGAGTATATTTCGCTATTGTCTTTGTAATATTTTTCTTTTCACCCTCATAACTCTCAGCATTGAGTCTAAGTGTTCTTTGCATCTCTCGCTCTAGCTCTTCTTTATTAAACTCTAGCTCTTTAATCTCTCGGCGTTTAGCATCGCTAAACTCTTCGCTCTCAACTATAAGAGATTTTTTCTTTTTGATTTTTCTCTCATACTCTTCATTAAGATTTTTAACATACTGCTTGGATTCTTTTATATAAGTGTTTAATTTCTTTGTTTCATTTACTATATCTGCTTCAAAGATTTTTATCTCAGCACGAACACGCTCCTCTTCACCATTGGCAATCTTCTCTTTTGTTTGAAACGCCAGTTCTGCTCTCTCTATATTTTCAGAGAGATGCTCTTTTAGATACTTTCTTTTATTCTCTTTTTTATTCTCTAGCTCACGAGGAAGCTCTTTATTTTTTTTATAGTAAAGAGCTTTTATCTCAGCTTCTATACTCTCTATCTCACTATCAAAACCTTTTTTGAGTCTGATATGCTGCTCTTGAACATCTGCAAATTTTGCTTGTGTCTCTTCATATCTATCTGCACTATCCTTATGCTCTAAAACACTCTCTTTGGAAAACTTCTTTTTGAGCCCTTCTATCTCTTGTATCTCTAAAGTCAAAGAGTTTATATAGGCTCTATACTTATCATCACACTTCATCAAAGTTGCTTGGCGTTTGAGTTTCAATCTTTTCATACGGCTTAAACTCTCATCTAGCTCTCTATGCTTAGGTCGGCTCATCTCCATAAGCTCTTGCTCTTTTTTTGAAGTACTCAAAATATATGAAAGTAAATTTCTCAACTCCTTTTCATAAGACAACAAACTATTTTTTAGACTATATGCACCCTCAATATTCTCTTTTTGCTTCTCAAACTCTCTGAAAAATTTATACTGCGACTGAAAGGTATAGATATCTTGAAGATATCTATCATGCTCAAACTCAAGCACTTTTTTCTCACTGTTGAGTGTGGTTTGTATAGCTCTTTTTATACTCTTAGAGTCGATGATGGACTTATCGATGTTAAATATCTCATTAAAAAGCCCGATAAATACACTACTGTTTTTAATAGTTGTAAACTTAAAATCTAAGTAGCGTTTATCATTTCCATAGATAATGTCTCTATATTCACTTAAAGACTTTACAGTTTTTTTCATATTTGGTATTTTTGCATACCTCTTTATAGCATCTAGTTCATAAAGATTTGACTCTGTATCTATCATTCTTGTTATATCAAACTTCTGTTTTGAAAAGAGCTTGACTATCTCCCCACCTGCTTTATACATAAAGATAAAAAAATCTTCAAAAACATAAACCATATAGGAGTTTGGATATCTAAAGTAGTACTCTTTAAAGCCATCTTTATCTGTTGGGATACCGAGGTTTCTTACATCTCCACTAAAGAGGTAGTGAATAGCACGAATAACAGTAGTCTTTCCGCTTCCATTATCGCCTAAAAAGAAGAGGTCTTTTTCTAAGTTGACCTCTAAAAAGTTAAAGTTTGCAGAGTTTATGAGTATAATTTTTTGTATCATTTAAGCCACACTTTGTACGATTTTCATATAGTACTCTAAACTAGAGAGTACTAGGTACTCATCCTTAGAGTCGCTATCTTTTTTCTCTATGATGTAACTCTTCTCTAGCAGGTCAAAAAAGCGTTCCACTATATCTTTTAAATCTCTACTCTCGAAAATATACTCAAACTTCTGCTCCAACAGGGCATCCTCTTTTTGCTTATACTGGTATATAAAATCGGTCTGTTTAAGTATGCTCCCCCTCTCTATAAAAGGGAAGAGCTGTTTTAAAATGGCGATAGAGACAAGAACTTTTTTATGAGCATTTAAAAAGCTGCTGAGTTCTGATTCACTCATACTCTCTTTTTTTGAAATGAAGAAGTATCCATTTGCACCATTGAGTATAAAACCTAACTTTTCAAGGAGATGGCTCATCTCATCAAAGTTCTCTTCTATCATTAAGAAGTTTACTATATCGTGATACTTTTGAGAGTGCATCGAGACCATAACGCCCTTACTTAAAACCTTAAAAACTTCATCTAAACCCATTTTGCCACCTTTATATTATACTCATTAAACTCTGTTTGAAAAACCACTTTCTTGTGTGTAGTAAGAGCAAGATATATCTTAAAAGCCTCATCTATAAGAACTATATCCTCATACTTTTGTAATTCTTGATGCTCTTTTATAAAGAGGAAAACATCCCCACTCTTGGTAGAATCTAAATCAATGATTATTTTATCTATGTTGATAATATCGAGCTTTTCTTGTTGCTGTTTCTTTATAAGACCTACTTTTTTTACAGGCTTAACACTCACACCAGTAAGTGTCTCAAGAAGCCCCTTTTTCAATCTATGTATATCCCCATCATCAGGATAAGTATAGACTCTATTTTTTTGAGATTTTGGATGACTAAAGTAGCACTTATGAGATGTTACATGCAAAAGTTCATCTAAAGCCAAGCACTCTTCATTTAAGATAAGGTTTGAGAGGTTTGCTATCTGTCTGTTTTGCACTCTTCTTTTTTGTGTCTGGAGTATAAAACGATTAATCTGGTCTATATACTTATCTATGTTTTGGATATACTCTAAGAAGTTCATACTTATACTTTGAAGTAGAGTGTCGATACTCTCAGCTAAACCCCGTAACTCTTTACGAAAAAGCTCCCCTATCTGCTCATTTGCTCTTATAAGCTCATAAATCTTCTCTAAAGTATCTGTCGCATTTTCAAGAAGTATATCTATCTCCAAAGAGGTGTCATTCTCTAAACGCTGTATAAGAATCTGTATCTCTCTGTCACGATTATAAAACTTCTCATAAAGATTTTCTATAAGATGCTCAATACTTTTTTTGTAATGTTCATTTTCTGTTTGAAGATACCTTTTTCTGAGTTTAACCAACTCTTTATACTCTTTTTCATAATCCCCAAAGATGATGCTATAGTCAACCCTTTGTAAAATAGAGTCTGCAAAATTGAAATAATTTTTATTGAGTTTGTAGCGTTTGTTGATTTTGATAAAAAGTGTAGAATCTAGTAGTTCTGCATCAACGCTTTGTATAGACTCCCCTCTATATGTTCTGTCAATAAGTTCTGAGTTTCTATCAAGAAGTTTCAGTAAATCAATATGCTTCATATATTATCTCTTGTTCCACTACTGTTGAGTATCTTTTTATCAACTCAATTATAACACTTGCTTCTTGAGAGTAACTTTTTTTCAATCTATTTCTCTGTTTTTTATATAACTTTACATTATGATATTTTTCACCTTGAAAATAAAACTCTAGATTTTTAGGAACATGCAATGTTTTACTTTTGCACATAAAACTCTCATATATATTCATTCCCTCAATGTCATAATCCACATAAAACTCTACTTCTTTAGATCTTAAAAAGTTTCGTGTTAAAGTGCTTGCATACCCCGATAAATAGACAAAATATTCTGCTTGAAAATATTTTGCATATTTATCAATATTTAAAAAAGTCTCTCCATTTTCAACTGCTACAAAGGAGTTTATTTCATAAAGTTCGTGCAATTCATCCTCCCTGTAGAGTTTACTTACTTCACCATCTTTTTTTACGATTACTACCTGATCAAAAATTTTAATAAAGCTTGATTTTGAATTACCACTATTTTGTATATTTTCAGTTCTACTGCCTGCATATAAAAAATTTTCTAGCTTTTCAAATGTGTAAATATTTATACCTAGTATTTGTGAAAGAAATTCAAAAAACTCTTCTCTATTTTTTATATAACTCTTCTCTCCACGTCTAGCTTCTAAAAAATAAACTTTATTATCATTTTGATATTCTAGTGCTAATTTATATAATTCTTTTATTTTTGAGTATGTTGGATTAGTATCTTGAAAAAGAAGAGCTTGCTTTATAATTTTTTTATGTTTTATCATACTCTACACCTAACTTTCTTTAAATCACAAATGTAACGAACCGCAGCTAAATACCCCATAAATACAAATCGGCAAAAGAGATAAACATCCCAATTATTGCCAAGCTTTGAAAGAGATGACTGATTTTGACAAAAGGCTTACCATCTATGAAAACACCAAGCTGTACAGCAGAAACAATAAGAGAAGCAGCAATAAAAAAGAGATAACTTACTATGAGAAAAATATACCAGGTTTCATGCATAAAACCATAAACTATAAGTGCAGCAATAGCCAAAGCTACTATAGAGTTTAAAACCCAAAAGTTTGCATTGGATTTTTCCTCTTTTTTATAAACACGCGCAATTTTAAAGTATAAAAAAGCTAAAAAGAGTGTCACATAAAAGACCATAGAACATTCCTAAAATTAAATTTTGGCAATTGTATCTATAATAATGTTAAGTTCTTATTATATTTCTATCATACATCAAACCTCTATATTATCAATAACCTTATTTTTAGGTGAAGAGATGGAGAGAATTACCTCTTTTTTAACAGCAGCAGGAAGTTTTCCCTCTGATACCAAATCTAAAATTTTATGTATTCGTCTCTCTTCAAACTCTTTCTCTCTTAAATCTCTCTCATGTATAAATTGTGCCTCTTGTAGCGCTTTTTTAAGTTCTCTATTTTTTTTACTATTTAAATAGAGTAAAATTAGAGCAACTATGAAGAAAAACACAACAGCTATGACAATATAAACAGTGTATTGCATAGTCTCTTTTTTTGTACTTGCATCAAGTTGTGAAGTTTTTATTTTTGTAACAGAATCTGACTTAGCTATCTCTTGCTGCGTTTGAGCATTTACTTTTGCTATATGTACTTGGCTATTTGACTGAATTTTTGCTATTTCTATTTTTGCATCCGCCTCTATTTTGGAAAGTTCAAGCTTGTTTTTTCTATCTTCATTTTTATCTACAGACAGGTATGCCATAGAGTTTGGATTTACTTTTGTAGTATCTGCGCCCAAGAGAGAAACATGACGGTTTCCACTCTCTTCACCACAAGCACTAAACGCAGCTATAATAAATAAAAAACTCAATATATATAAAGACTTTACCAAAACCATTTCCTTTTTAAAGAGACTCTTTTGCCATCATTATAAGGCTATTTACCGCATCTTCATAGTGTTTTGCCTCTTGTGCATCAGTTGATTCAAAACGAGTCACCAAAACAGGAGTAGTATTACTCGCGCGAACAAGACCCCACCCTTTTTCAAAATTAATACGCACACCATCTACATCAATCATATCTTTTATAGCAGGAAAATCAGCAGGAGGATTTTGCAAAAGCTCTTTGACTCTATCTATAATCTTAAATTTCTGAGCCTCTGTAGTTTCCACTTTTATCTCTTCGGTTGAGAAAACCTGTGGCAGTTTTGCAAGTTCAGCGTCAAGGTCTATTCCCTCATAAATAAGCTCTAACATTCGAAATGTAGCATAAATGGCATCATCATACCCAAAGTAACGGTTTTTGAAAAAGACATGTCCGCTTACTTCACATGCTAAATCAGCATCAATCTCTTTCATTTTTACTTTAAGATTTGAGTGTCCTGTTTTATACATCACAGCTCTTGCCCCTCGGCGTTCAAGCTCATCATACATAACTTGAGAACATTTTACCTCACCGACAACAGTAGGTTTGTCCATATTCATACTATATAAAAGAGCCATCATATCGCCCTTTATATTGTTTTTATGTGTAAGAACTGCAATTCTATCGGCATCACCATCATACGCAAAGGCAATATCACCCTCTTTTTCTAAAAGAGCTTTAACATCTACAAGATTTTTCTCAACAGAAGGGTCTGGATGATGATTTGGGAATGTTCCATCAGGGTCTATATAAATCCCTTTTGTATAGAGTTCTAATTTTTCAAAAATTTCAGGAAGCACAACGCCAGCGACACCATTACCACAGTCATAGACAATCTTTGTAGGCATTGCTTTTAAGTGTTGAAACTCATTTACAATAAAGTCAATATATCTACTGTTTGCATCTATTTCTGTTACATCACGCCCTACTGCGTTTGGCATATCCATAGCTTCACATTCAGACCCGAGCGCATAAATATCTTCGCCAAAAAATGGTGCTTTATCTACAGTGATTTTAAAACCATTGTACTCGCTAGGGTTATGTGAACCTGTGATCATAACAGAAGCCGATGGTGTAATGCCATCCCACTCTTGATAGTTTGTAAAGTAGTTTACAGGCGTAGGCACAAGTCCCATACCAAGCACTTTTTTACCACCTGCGTTTAAACCTGCAACTAAATATTCAAATAAAATAGGTGAATGTGAACGCGCATCATAACCAACAGATACATACTCTCCAGATATTTTAGAAGCTAAAGCATAGCCAATTTTCGTCACACTCTCTTCGTTTAACTCTTTTTCAAATATCCCGCGTATGTCGTACTCTCTGTAGATGCTCATATATCATTTCCTAAATTAAATTATAAAATAATACATTAAGCTCAATTAAAACAAGATTTAAAGTGTAAATATTTGCATAACTTTTCCTTTTTTCTAGGCGTAATATAGGTCATTTGAAAAGAATTTGTATAAAAAGTGTATAAATGTTGGATATTACAAATTATTCTGATATACTGCTGCTTAGTGAAAGAGATGAGGTGTGAATTCATCTTTAGTGTGCGATATGCTCTATAAGCGTTACGACCTCCTAAAGACTCTCCCGATATTTTGACACAATTTTATACAAAGGCTAGACAATGGCAGAATTAATGGACGGATCAGTTAAATGGTTCAATGATGAAAAAGGTTATGGTTTTATTCAACAAGATAATGGTGGGAAAGATGTATTCGTACATTTCCGTCAAGTAAATAATCCAAATGGTGGTAGAGTTTCTTTAGCAGAAGGTCAAAGAGTAACATTCGAAGTTGGTGAAGGTCAAAAAGGCCCACAAGCTGAAAATGTAACTCCACTTTAGTAGTTACTCCACACTTTTTATATAGGCATCTTGCCTATATAACTTTTTTCTAAATTT
>JALSUU010000063.1 GCA_027071075.1 Sulfurimonas sp.
AATATATTAGCAACTACTTCTCTTCTGTATGAGTTTGACTTTGGACTCACGCTAGGGTCTCTTGTAAAGTATGTCTCTAGTTCTAAACGAAGTGTAAGTGATACAAGAGCAGATGCCCCAAGTAGTACACTTTTTAATCAGACCTTCTCCTATACCTTTGAAGATGTCAGGGCTTCTTTTATTATTAAAGATATTTTCAACAATGGTACTTATTATGCTCTACCAAGTAGTACAAAGTATGATGATTTTTATGATGGTGGTAGATCTATCTTAGTCAAAGCAGAGTGGGAGTTTTAAGATGAAAACATTTTTTCTATTTTTTTTATTGACCTTTTCGCTTTTTGGAACAACTATTAATCAATCACTTCTAAAAATACATGCTACCCTTGTGCCAAAAATCTATCTGATGGATTATAAGTTCAAAGATAAACTTGTGGACAATACCATAACAATAGCTATTTTATACAAAAAAAATGATTATCAAAGTGCTAAAGAACTTCAAACCTTGATGAACAACAAGTATAAAAAAGGTATTAAATCCTACAGAGTAAATCCTATACTTGTAAGTTATGCTGATGTAGATGAGACTCAAGCAAATATTTACTACCTTTTTCCTAGCGATAAAAAACAGATTTTAAAAGTTGTAAAGAAAGCCTCTTTAGACGATGCTCTAACTTTCGCATACCAAAGAGATGATTTACGCTATGGTGTCATGATTTCACTCAGTATTGCGAAAAAAGTAAAACCTCTTTTAAACCTAAAAGCGATACAACTTCATGAGATATCTTTGCGACCTATACTTATTGATATCTCTACCATTTTTGTAAATGATTTAGGATCGACACTCAAAGAGCTAAATATACGAGGTTTGCTCCATAAAAAGAGCTACTGGGCTTAATCTATGAAGATAAATTTTGACTCTATAGCTCTCAGAACTATACTACAGATAGTACTTTTCTCCTTGGCTTTTACCCTTTTTGTTGTCTTTGTGGTAAAAAATCTTTTTACTGACTCTTATATGGATTTGGAAAAGGATAAGGTAGTTCTAATATCTAAGCAGATTGCACCCTCTCTCTCTTTAAACCTAAGTTATGGTTTTGATGATGCTATGCAAGAGATAGCACACACAGCACTTCACAATAAAAATATACTACTCATTCAAATAGAAAATTATGAAACGAAAAAAATCTATAAGTTTTCAAATAAAAATAGAACCATGAAAGATTATAAGCGTGCAAAAGAGCTTATTCACACACAAGAACTCAAAGATCCAGCAACATTGGCTGTTATCGGTACACTCACCATAGTCTACTCCAAAAACACTTATGAGAAATATATGAGTAGTTTTAACCACTGGTTTTTATCGGGGATTTTTGCTTTTTTACTCTCACTACTCCTCTTGAGCTATTTCCTTTTTAAATCCTTGAAAAAGCTCTCTACTCTTGATGAAGAACTGAAAAATTTTGACCCACACAATCCAAAACTAATAGAAAACATAAGTCATAAAAATGATGAAATCAGTTCTATTACTCGCTCTGCTAATATCATGATAACAAATATAATTGCCTACTTTCATGAGCTTTCAGAGGTGGCTTCACAGTTGCTTATAAGTCAAGCCCACCTCAAAGATGCACAGAGAATGGCAAAAGTTGGAAGTCTAGAGTATGATATAGCATCTGATAGCCTTGTTTTAAGTGATGAGTACTATAGAATCTTAGGAATAAATCTTCATACTCAGTTTTCTTGGGCAGACTTTCTTTCATTAATCGCAAAGGATGATTATAAAAGAGTGACAAAAGTATTTAATGATGCCATTGCCAATGGCTCACAATTTGACATGACTTATAAATTAGCCCTTGAGGATAATAAAACAATATATATAGAAACAAGAGGGAAAGTGCGTAGTAAAAAAAATGGTTTTCATAAACTTACCGCAGTTAGTATGGATATAAGCCAAGATGTGCAGAACAAACAGATTATTGAAAAACTTGCTTATTTTGATGCGCTTACAGGACTCGCGAACAGAACCCTTTTGAAAGATAGAATGCAAAAAGCTATGCAGATTGCTAAAAGAAATCAAGAAAAACTAGCTATTATATTTTTGGATTTAGACCATTTCAAACTTATTAACGATACGCTTGGGCATGGTGTTGGAGATGAAGTACTTATACATATCTCAAATCTCTTACAAGGGCAACTAAGAAGTTCTGATACCCTTGCTAGGCTTGGCGGAGATGAGTTTATTATTTTACTACCATCCATCAAGAGTAATGCAGATATAGAAAACTTAGCAAACAAGATTAAAAATACTTTAGACTTTAAGCATAGAATTGGGACTCATGAGCTCTATATAACATCAAGTATTGGGGTGGCTATTTTTCCTCAGGATGGCAGAGACTGTGATACGCTGATTCGCAATGCTGATACTGCCATGTATGAAGCAAAAAGCAGTGGACGAAACAGATACAAAATGTATTCACAAAAGATGGGTAACTTTGTAGATAAACAGCTAAACCTAGAACAAGATTTAGCTGAAGCTGTAAAAAGTAAAGAGCAGATTGAAGTCTATTATCAAGTAAAAGTTGATGCTCTTTCTAAGAGAATCATCGGTGCAGAAGCCTTAGTTCGATGGAACCATCCTAAAGATGGGCTTATTTTTCCTGATGCCTTTATTTATATGGCAGAGAGTACTGGATTGATGATAGAGCTTGGTAAAATTGTCACGCAACAATCTTTAGAGATGGTAAAAAGACTCAATGATATGGGTATATTTGATTTTAAAATGGCTATCAATCTCTCAGCAAGACAATTTCAAGATGATGCACTCATTCCTTTTATAGAAGAGACTCTTCTAGCACAAAATGTAGACCCATCACAAGTTGAGTTTGAGATTACAGAGAGCCTCTCTATGGCAAATATGAACAATACTTTGAGGATTTTAAATGAACTCAGAGATATTGGTGTTAGCATTGCCATAGATGACTTTGGAACAGGACACTCCTCTTTAGCGTATCTCAAAAAGTTTCCTATCAATACACTCAAAATTGATAAATCTTTTGTGAATGATATTATTGAGGATGAAGATGATAGAATCATAGCACAAACTATCATCTCCATGGCACACTCTTTAGGGTTTAAAACAGTAGCAGAGGGTGTAGAAACAGCGGAACATGTCGCTATGCTTCAAAATATGGAGTGTGATATTTTACAAGGATATTTTTACTCAAAAGCCATTACAAAAGATGCATTTTTAAAATATGTCAAAGAGTATAAAAATTGAGCACAATGCAATTCAAAGGCTCATTTCATTTCTAATTAGAGCTAAAATTCGACAAAAAAGCCGTGTTCTTTCACTATTTTAGTCAATTTTGGTATATTTTCTTTGAGGACTATTACTCTGTAGCCTTGTGCTTTAATGATAAGCTCTTGAAGTTTTTTGTTTTGCATAAAAAGATTGAGCAGTTTTTTATTGTTGTCTAGTTTTATAACTACTTG
>JALSUU010000064.1 GCA_027071075.1 Sulfurimonas sp.
TATCTGCTATTTTTCTGATATCTACAAGAGAGATATTTTTATTTTTTGGACTTAAAGAGATAACATCAACTGGAAGTGTAAAATCTCCTGCTGTGTAGATAGCTGGATTTGTTCCTGCTGGAAGTTTCGCTTTTGCGATACTTAGAGCATTTGCTACATCAACAGCAGCTGCATTTAAGCCTTTTTTGTATCCAAACTCTGCTTTTACTATAGAGTAGTTTGCAACATTGACACTGCTTACATCCGTAACAAGTCCCAGACGAGATATCTCCTGCTCAATGGGCTTAGAAACTGTAGAAGCCGCGACCTGAGCTGTAGCACCGGGAACCTGTGTGATGACTATAACCTGTGGAGGATTTGCATCAGGAAACAAGTTTTTAGGAAGTGTCACAAGTGCAATAATTCCCATAATAAAAAATGCCGCTATAATAGAGTAGAGCAGATAGGGGCGTTTATAAAAAAATTCAAACATTTCTTACTCCTTTATGCTTAGTGAGTAACCACTGAGTAGTTTAAGTAATATATCTGGTTTAGCAATAACAATTTTTTTGCCCTCTAGCTTATCAGAAACAACTACACCTTGTTCAGCACTCTGCAGTATATGTACTTCCATAGGTTCAGCTTTGTCTTTAGAAGCTACTAAAACATAGTTTTTACCATTGCGATTTAAGAGTGTATCAAATGGCAGTTGTATCCCTTTTTGATTAAATGTTATAACATCTACTTGCACTCTGTCTCCACTGATAAGTTTACTATCTCCCGTATAGACTTTATACTCAGCTAAACCATGAAATGTACTGCCTAGTGGAGTGGCTGTATATGTTTTTGCATCAAGCACTACACCACGGACACTTAAATCAGTAGGTACTCTTAGCATAAGATAAAAGCCATTTTTCGAGCTAATCGCTACAAGAGGGTGTCCTGGTGCGCTTAAAGCCCCTTGATTGACAAATGTTTTAGCGATAACACCATCAACAGGTGCTACTATTTTAGAGTAAGAGAGATTGTTTTGTAACTCTATCTCTTTTTGAGTCAGTGCGTTAAGATTTGCTTGAGCACTTGCTATCATTGTTGCCTCTTTTTGTGACTCTTCTATGGAAGCACCTTGTACTTTAAGAAGTTCTTGTGTTCTCTTATGTGTTGCCTCAAGGTTTGAAAGAGCAACAGAAGCTGCCCTTATTTGATGATGCAGAGTATCAAGTGAACTTTTGAGGTTTGTTGTATCAAGAGAGACTACCACCTCTCCTTTTTTAACACTAGAACCACTTGGAACTATTTTAATAACTCTTGCTGCAATACGAGCAGAGAGTTTTACATCTTTATCATTGGCAACTTCTGCAAGATAAGGAAGTGTTAATTTTACATCTGCTTTTGTTGGTGTAAATGTAGAAGCGACTATTGGATAAATTTTAGCGATGGGTTGTGCTGCATCTTTTGCTTTTGCTTTTTTAACAGTTTTTACACCACCTACTACAAGTCCTGCGACAACTACTGCACCTATTGTTATTTTTATATATTTATTCATTGTACTATCTCCTCAATATTATTTGCATAGATTACGGCTAACTCCATAACTGTCTGCCATCTTTGTGCTTTTGTTTTGTATAGTTTTGCTGATGCACTCACCAAATCATCCTCATAGCGTAGATACTCTTCGGTAGAGAGTCTTCCACTTGTATAGTTTACTTTTGCGATTTTAAGTAATTTTTCTTTATTTTGTATACTCTTCTTTGAGAGTTTAATAGAGTTAGCTAGCAGTGGTAGAGAGTTCTGAAGCATTTTTGCTTTTGAAGAGAGTTCCTCTTCTAGTTTTTCTAACTCTACTTCCTTACTATGAAGTGTAATAGTCGCTTTTTTTATGTTTTGGTAGCTATCCATCGCAAGGAGTGGGATATTGACAAGGAGACCAATATTACCAAAATTTTCATTGACACCTTTATCATTGTTGTAGGCACTCCCTTGAGAAAAAGCATAGTTACCATAAGCAACAACTGTTGGGTAAAGTTTCTCTTTTTCTGCGTTTACATCAAGTTGATCTGCTTGGATTTTAAGTTTGAGAGGTTGGAGTGATGCTATCTCCTCTGAAGTTTGTACCGAAGTAACTTCTTGCATAGGTATAGGTTTTAAAAGTGTTATGCCGCTCAGTGTTCGTATGCTACTTATGATTTGCTCTTTTTGGAGTGCAATAGCATTTTTTGCTATATTTATTTGGTTAACACCATCATCTATTTTATAGAGTGCTGATGCAGGTAGACGACCATTATCGACTTTAATTTGAATCGTTTTTTGTGTCTCTAAAAGGGACTCTTTTTTTGCATCAAGTGATTTATCTAACTCTACTAAGTACAAAAAATTTGCATTAGCCCCTACAATAATCGCTTCATTTTTGAGAAGGTTAATTCTTTTTTTTGCCTGAGCACTTTTCTGCATCGTTTGTGCTTTGTTAGATAGAGTAAAGATAGACTTTACAAACAGTGGCATGGTGAAATTGGCACCTTCTCTTAAAATATTTTGACTAAAAGGTTGTGCAATATTTGTATCTTTAACCATTGCTAAAAGGTCATTTGGTGGTACAGGAACCATTCCTGAAGCTGTTGTGTAGTAGTCATATTTAGCAAAGAGGTTAATCTTTGGATAGAGCTTCGCATCTGCCATTTCTTGCGCAACCTGAGCCTGTTTAATCACCATCTCATCAGATTTTGTCTGCGAGTGATTTTTGAGTGCATCAAAGAGTTCTGGTAGAGTGGTAGCACCAAGCAGTAGTGGAAAACTGAGTGCGAGAAAAGATTTTTTTAACATAGTAATCCTTTTATTATTTTTTGAGAGAGAGAATCAACAATATTTTCAAAATGAGGTTCAAGGGGAATGATTTCATTATGAGCAAATTTCGCGATTTTCTCTCGAAGTGGTTTTGTTGTTTGACAAGAAATAAGTGGTGTAACTATCATCATCTGTATCAAAAATGGTGATTCTACTTGAAATACTTTCTCTTTTTCACCCGTATGTAAAATAGAGATAAGTTGTCGTATCGTTCTTGCGAGTTGTTCAGTACAATCATCTGGAAGTGTAGAGGAACCATTAGCAATTTCTCTGGCAAATATAGCACTAAAAGTTGGATTTTGGACAAGAAACGCTCCAAATGTTTGAATATAGTTCTCTAATCTTTGAGTAGGGATACCCTTTTTCGTATGCTCTTCTATCTTCTCTGCCAAGGCTGTAAACTCTGGACAGACAACAGCTTTATAGAGTGCTGCTTTGTCTTTAAAATGATAATAAACAGCAGGCTTAGTGATATTACACTCTCTTGCTATGGCTTCAACGGTAGTGAGTTCATAACCATACCTTGAAAAAGAATCTTTCGCTTTTTCAACAATGAGCTCTTTTTTTGATTTCTTTGACATCTTATCTTTTTCCTTACTTAACGGTAAGTAAAATTATAATTTAATAAATCTTCCATAGAGCTTAAG
>JALSUU010000065.1 GCA_027071075.1 Sulfurimonas sp.
ATATAACACTAGAACAATCACAAGAGGAGTTTGCCCAAATAGGAAAGATTATCTCCACTGTAAAAGATGTAGATGGTTGGAGTATGCGAATAGGAACAGGACTAGGACGGCTAAGCGTTCCCATAAATAACGGAGATTTTCTTGTAACCCTCAAAGCCCACCATAAACGAAGTAGTTTTGAAGTGATAGATGAGTTAAGAGCTAAGATAGAAGCCCAAATACCAAACATAGTAGAACTCGGACTCTCACAAGTTTTAGAAGATAGACTCGGCGACATCATGGGAGCCGATGCACCCATCGCTGTTATGCTTTACGGTTCAAACCCTGATGAACTCACACAAGAGGGCTACAAGCTACAAAAGAAACTTAAAACTATACACGATGTTGAAGAGGTAAATGTTCTCACCTCTTATGCTTCACCATCTATCAACATTAGAGCCAAAAGTATTGCCCTCTCACGATATGGCATTGATGAAGCGATGATACGAACGCAGATTCGCTCACTTTACTGTGGCAAAGTGGTTTTAAGCATAGCCAATGGGGAAAAACTTACAAACCTCAGAGTGATTATGAGTCGCCCAAATATCGACCCAATAGTGTACCTTAAAACTACTCTAAAAATCTATTCGCCAATACTCAAAGAGAGAATCCCACTTAAAGAGTTAGCCGACATAAGCTACCAACACAAAGTAGCCGAGGTAACACACTATAACCTCTCTCCTGTTTGTGTTTTAGGGATTCGTTTTAAGGGTAATGATATGAGTGGCGTGGTAAAAAACATCCAAACTTCTCTTGCAAATGCAGGCTTACCTGATAACATCACAACCGATATAAGTGGTTTTTACAAAGAACAACAGAAGTCTTTTAAAGAGATGAGTTTGGTTATAATTTTTGCCATCACTATCATCTTTATAGGTTTACTCCTAAACTTCAGCTCTTTACGAATAGCCCTCAGCATACTCATGGCATTAATACTCACAACAACAGGGGTTTTAGGTGCTCTGTATCTCACAGGAAAACCACTTGACATCATGGCGTTTATGGGGATTTTGATTGTTCTAAGTATCGTGATAAATAACAATGTACTAATTTTTGATTTTTATCAGATGAATCCACAGAACGAAAATGATGAGATAGAACAACAGCTAGATGCCTTAGCTCTAAGAGCAAAACCAATTCTCATGACAATGGTATCAAATGCCTTAGCACTTCTACCTATCGCCCTAGCCATAGGAACTGGAACACAGATTATTCAGGATTTGGCTATTGCTATTATGGGTGGGTTACTTTTTGCTATTGTTATTAATCTTTATATTATTCCACTCTTTTTTCATTTTATAAGGATACGATAAGACTAAATATCATTTACTCTATATTGTTAAGTATATTATATCATTTTGGTAAGCAAATTTTATATACAAGGACTCAACTATGAAAACAAAAGTAGTTATATCAACAATGGTAGCATCACTATTAATCGGAACAACAGCACTAAGTGCAGATGCATTACATGATTCTGTATCGGCTAAAGAAGCTAAAGCATTGCAAAATTCATCAGCAGTAAGAGATCATGCTCAGGCACAGGCGAAAGTAGAAGAGACAATAGCCAAAGATCATTTTATGGCAAAACTTGATGCTGATAATTTTAAAACTGAAGCACAAAGAGATGATGCGAAAAGATTACATAAGATTATCGATAACGAGATCAAAACACACCATATGAATACAAAAAAAGCTCCAAAAGAGGTTATGATTGGATTACAAAATAGTATTATGGCTTTACATGCATTGCAGGCAAATAATAAAGCAGCGGCAAAGAAAGCACTTGAGAGTGCAACAAAATCATTTGATGTAGCATTGAAAAACAATCCAAAGCTTGATATGGTACCAGTTGATGAGCAAATCGTTGTCAATGATTTTACAGGAGATGCAAAACTTGTAAAACATATTAAAGATACTGCAGTATCACTTTTAAAGGATAATGATACACAAGCAGCAAGAGTAATGCTTCAACCACTAGAAGATCAAGTACTAATAAGTACTAAATATTTACCTATTAAACTTTATCCTGATGCAACAAAACAGGCACAAAAAGATTTAGCAAAAGGAGACACAAAAGCAGTATTTGGAGATATTATCACGGCACTTAATAGTGTTGTCACAACAACTAGTATTACCCCAATACCACTTTTAACAGCACAAGATATGATACTAGAAGCTTCAACACTTGGTAAAAAAGATAAAACAAAAGCTCTGAAACTCTTAAGTTCTGCTCAAGAAGAGTTACAAAAATCTGTGCTTTTAGGGTATACAAAAAAACATACAAAAGCATATGAATCTTTAGAAAATGAGATTAAATCTATTCAGAAAGCAGTAGGTGGAGGTAGTAGTGTTGATAGAATGTATGAACATATTAAACACAGTTTCGAGTCACTATTAAAACTTCACAGAAAAGAAGCCCATACAGATAATGCAAAAAAATAGTTCCAATAAAATTCTGATCAGTATTATTATTTTTTTAATCCTTCTTCTCCTAGGAGGAGGGGGTGTTGCATTTTGGTACATAACAAAAACACCAAATAATCCTGAATCAGTTCAAACAACTACTCAAAAAAAGGTCAATAATGAAGATGAAAGTCTCTCTGAAATTGGACCACTCTATCCTCTTGCCCCAATTACGGTAAACCTTAAGACATTAGATGAAAAAGATACCTATCTCAAAGTTACTATGAGTTTAGAGCTTAGCAGTAAACTCCTCTCCAATGAATTGGATGCAAAAAATGCTGTCATTAGAGATGAGATTATTAGAATTCTTAGTTCAAAAACTCTTGTAGATATTGATTCAGAAGTGGAAAAAGATAAACTATGCAATGATATAAAAAGATCTTTAAATAGTATGCTTACTGATGGGAAAATTAAAAATGTATATATTGTAAACTTTATCATTCAATAAATGGATAATCTCTTTCACTTACTCTCTGAATATGGGTTATGGGTAGTTTTTATTGGAATGATAGTAGAAGGAACTGCAGTAATCATTTTATCTGGAGTATTGTGTCATATGGGTCTACTCCCTTGTGAATTAACTCTTATTGTTGCTATCTCAGGTGCTATTGTAGGAGACCAAATGTGGTTTTACATGGGTCATAATTATGCACAAAAATTTATATCTAAATTTCAAAAAATTGAAAAAAAGATTGAGAAAGTACGAAAAAAAGTACAATCAAAAGCAGATATACTAGCACTTACTTCTAGATTTATCTATGGTGGGGCAATAGCCTTTCCTTTTGTGCTAGGGATGCATAACTATTCACATAAGAAATTTACAATTTTAGATGCTATTGGAGTATCTTTTGCTAGTATTGTAGGCTTATCAATTGGTTACTTTTTGAGTAGTAGTTTTCAAAAGGTGTTAGGTTATATTAATCATTTTGAATATATGATTCTATTTGTTTTTATACTCTTT
>JALSUU010000066.1 GCA_027071075.1 Sulfurimonas sp.
CAACACTTCCTGTAGCCCCACTAATCATCCCTGGTTTTCCACCGATGATAGCAGTAATAACACCAATAATAAAAGCAGCATATAGACCAACAATAGGACTCACACCTGCAATAAAACTAAAGGCGATAGCTTCAGGAACAAGAGCTACAGCAACAACTAAACCAGAGAGTACATCATTTTTGATGTTTGGCGATGCATATTTTTTTAAATCAAACAAAGTAAGCCTTAGAGTATAGATTTTTAAATTTGCGAATTATATCTAATTCTTACTTTTATGCATCTTCATTTAAAACTATAATTCCCAATGTTCCTTTCTGTGTTTCAATTGTAGCAATTGAATGAAGCTCTCTGTTTTCTATAAGTGTAAAAATTGTCTCATCACTACTTGAAAGAGGAGGGGATATCTCTATCTCTCCAAGGCTTTTATCAAAATACTGTAGGGAAAGACCTACTATAGTGTTTATAGTCTCATCTGCTACATCTTGGTAAATCTCATCTTTTTCACTCTCTTCAAAACCCTCTGGAATCATATACTCACTAATAGCTTGAAGAATATTTTGAGAGTAGAGAAGTATTACTTTTCCTTTAAAGTCCTTTGAAAGTGTGATCTGAGAAAAGAGGATATCTGTATCTGAGATCTCTAGTGTTTTACTTGTACTGGTGAGAGTATTCATCGCTTTTTTTACAAAGAGTTCAGATTGTGTGATGAGTGTTGTTAAGATACTCTCTGAGGTACTACAGTTGTGTGCACTGTAGAAGAGATTAAGATTTCTGTTTGTATGTAGAGGAATATAAAAATTAAATTTAAGACCTTCTCCTAGAGAGTTCTCTATAAGAACTTTTCCCTGAAGATGGTCAAGTTCTGCTTTTAATGCACTCAGACCAATTCCTATACCTGAGATAGATGAAACACTCTCTTTTGTACTGAAACTCTCTTCAAAGATAAGCTGAGTCAGTACCTCTTCACTCATACTTTTAAGTTCTTCTTCTGTCCTTATTCCTTTTTTAAGAGCAGATTCTGCCAGTTTTTGTGTATCTAAACCGCGTCCATCATCAGAAATAGTGACAATAAGAATCTCTGCATTTGTAGTGTAACTACACTCTATTTTACCAAAGCCATCTTTTCCTTTTGCTTCTCTATCTTCAAAATCTTCTATTCCATGATCGATAGCATTGTTAAAGATATGAATGAGTTGTTTCATAAAGAGTTTGAGGCGAGGGGAGACTTTGAGTGAGTCATTCCCATCTATAAGAAGAGGATATAGCTCTTTACCTAACTTTTGAGACATTTGCTCCACATAAACTACATAAGGTTTGAGCATCTCTTTTAGCGGAATATTTTTGAGTTTATGGATATCACTGAGGATTGTGTTGAGGGCTATTTGCTGTTCGAGATTAAACTTGTATACAAAAGATTTGAGTTCAAACTCTATAGCACTGATTGCATCTATATCTACATTTATTGAACGAGTAGAGTTTAAAAACTCTTCACCAAGAGCGGCATCTATAACGGCTATATCTTTGTTAAAAGGCTCTTGTAAGTTTGCTTCCAAAAAGGTAGATATAATCTCTTCTCTTGAGGAGATGTTTTGCAACTTTAACTCTAACTCATGAATATAGTGCGATATATATATCATCCCTTTTTGTGAGAAATTTCCTTTAAAGGTATGGAGCTCTTTTTTGATATTATCAATATTTGAAAGAGAGAGTGTAGAGTTTGTATAGAGTAGTTGTAAAAGCTGTTCAAAATCATTTTTAAGGTCAATAAAGTCATTTTTATTTGATGCAACATTGATGAGGAGTTGCTGTACCTTATGTTGATACTCTATTTTAGACTCTAGTTTTTTAGTAGCGGTGATATCTTTTAAAATAAGCATAAAGTTTTTACACTCTAGCTGTTTACACTCTATGGAAATATCAAGATTATTAAGGCGATGCTCTTGTGGTATGAGAGATAAGAACATCTCTGTCATCTCTTTATTATCACTCTGTAAAGATCTCTCTATTGCCTCTTTAAATATATCTCTTTTAAAATCATCATTTGCAAAAAGGAGTTGGCTGATATCTTTTTCTTCAATAGTATCTGTTTGAAAGATATGCAGGCACTCATTCGAAAAACTACTTTGGCACTTGAGCTTTGTATCAAAGGATAAAAATCCTTCGCCCGTATTATTGAGAAGGTTATTTACCTGCTTGTTGAGTCGAAGTGTTTCTGTAAGATTTTCATACTGTTTATAGCCACTTGTGATAACAAGCTGTAGAAGAGAAGTTGCTAAAAGTGCACTAAGGTAAAATATATCTTCATTCATATATAAAAATGCAGAGATAAGTCCAAGCATCTGAATCACTACAAAGGTGAAAAATATATGATAAATACTTACAATAGTAGCAATCGATCCAGCAACAATAGAAGCAATAATCATTGCAACCAAAAGTAGATGAATTGCATCAGAGTAGATGAGGACCAGCCAAGGGAGAATAGCATAGAGGAGGGATGTAATTGCGAGTAGCAGTAGATGAATATTTATCTTTTTAGTAATTTTCTTTTGAAGTACCATACGAAGTAGAAAAATAGTGAGATTTACTGCACTCCAAGCCTCTAGTTGTATAAGCGGAATAACACCAACAAATAGATAAAAGATAACAACAGGAATAAGTGCATTGACAAGTAAAGCACCTGAAAAATTGGCTTTCATCATAGCATCAACAAGTTGTGGATGGTAAGCAGTTTTAAAGAGTTGCAGTAGTTTATGCATCAATATGCCAATGTCATGGCTAAATAGTTCTCTTCTATTGCATCATTTATATGTGGACAAGATTTTTGAAGTGCTTGTTTTACTTTAAGTGGTGTAATGGGCTTAAGTATATATCCCTTCGCTCCAAAGCTAATAGCATCCATAACAAGTCGCTCTTCTCCATGTGAAGTTATCATCACTACGCGCGATTTTTTATCAAACTCACGGATTTTCTGTAAAGATTCCAAGCCATCCATTATCGGCATGGTAATATCCATAGTTACAAGGTCCGGTTCTAACTCTTTGTACATTGCAACTGCATCTTGACCATTTGAAGCGATGCCAACGACATTAAATCGCATATTATCAAAAATTTTTGTAAGACTTCTTGTAATAATTCTGGAATCGTCAACAATCATAATATTCAACATTAATAATCCTTATTTATATTAAATGTGATTATATCAGATAAATGTCATAATGGTGTCATTATTAATGTTACTAGGAAAAAAAGAGGAGTATCTTAGATAAGTTTGATACTTATCTAAAATATAAAATAGAGTAGAAGCTTATTTTTGTAGAGAGTGAAGTTGTTCTAAAACTTTTGCTTGTTTTGCCTCTGCATCAGCTAAAAGCGTACGGTTTTTTTCTAAAACATCTTCAGGTGCATTTGCTACGAAACGCTCATTATTGAGCATACCATTCAGTTTGCCTATCT
>JALSUU010000067.1 GCA_027071075.1 Sulfurimonas sp.
TTTGATATTTTAGGGGAACTTTAGAGATTGACCAAAAAATAGGAGTGACCCAAAAACCAAACTGAATGAGTATAGGAATAAGGTTTTTTAAATCTTGTATAAAAATAACAAAAGAGGAAAAAATCCATCCTAAACCACTTAAGAGGACTAATGATGCAAGCATATAGTACAAGAGTTGTATCCAGTATATATCAAGTGTTAAACCATGTAAGAGAAAAAAGAGTGCAAGTATGAGCATCATGAAGATGTGCACTAGTAACTGAGAGAGTATTTTTACTATTGGCAAAATAATGGTTGGAAAGGAGATTTTTTTTACAAGGTAGTTTTGTGTAAAGATAGAACTACTTGTCTTAGAGATAGAATTTGAAAAGAAGAACCAAGGGAGTAAACCTGAAGCAAGCCATAGGACAAAAGGAATATCCTCTATAGGTTTTGCTTTAAAACCAACTTCAAAGACAAACCATAAAACAAAGACAATACTCACAGGCTGAATAAAAGCCCATAGAAAACCAAAAGTAGAACCTGCATACTCTCTTTTAATATCGTTAAAAACCATACCTTTCATAAGTTTGTAGTATTCATTTAAACGCAAAGAGTGCCTTTTTTAGTTGGTATGCTGGAGTGTTGTTAAGCCACTAGTATTTACTAACATATCTTTTCGCCATAGTTCATTAGAAATTTTAGCAAGATTAGCTAGGTTTTCTCTCTGGACATAAAAGTTTGCATCATTAAAGATGATAACATCTAAATCACGATAGGCATCCATTGAAGCATCATCTATCTCTTGTTCTTTGAGGAATTTAGTTACACACTCTCCATCATTTGGAAAGTTTTGTAGTATAAGAAGCGTTCCTGTAGTATCTTTGATGATGTCATATACAGCTGGAATCCATAACTGTTGTTTTGATAGTGTAGGTGTATAGTAGAAGTGCATTCCATTGTTTTCTAAGATAATCACACTCTCTTGGTGTTGGGACACTTCTATAGCCTCTTGGAGTGAAAAACCAAAAACTTTATCTTTTGTTTTTAATACAACTTCATAGCCCATGTACGCGATTGGAACATCTTTTGTGTTAGATATTGGAAATTTTGTTACCTTATCTAATGTTACAGAGCTAAGAATAGAACTTAACTCTCTTTGATACTCTTTTTTTAGTGACATTTTGATTACCTAGATTTTTCGTAATTATAGCATTTTAAGCTTTAATTATTTAGTAGTAGGATACTTTTTGAAAAACTCATTTGCATTATACTTGAAACCTTTTGTATCTATAAGTGTTGGAACACCTCGAACACCCATTTCTGCTTGTATCTGTTGCGCTTTTAATATCTCTGTATTATTCACATAAGTATCTTTATAAGTGAGGGTTTTATTTAAATCGAGTGAACCATTTTCAGCCTCAATAAGTCTTTTTAGTTTTTCTTTAGCATAAGGCTCTCTATAAATAAGCTCAATTGTTTGTCTCTCTACCTTGTTTTTAGGATTTAAAGGGACAACATAAATATAAAATGTTACATCTTTTGTATAGTTGTCAATTTTTGAAAAGAACTCTCTGCAGTGTGGGCATAGAGGGGACATAAAAAGATAGTAGATATCTTTCCCTGTTCCGTAAGTGATTAAAGCTCTTGTCTGCAGTTGCACATTATTAGGTGTTTTTGGTTGAATCTGTTTTACTGACTTTCCATTTTTATATTTTTCAATAGATTCTATTTTTCCGTCTTTTGTGTAAATGGTTACAACTCCATCTACTTTTCCATCTTTAAAGAGGACATCATACTTGAGTTGATTGTTTTCATACCAAGCTTTTACATGACCATTTTGTTTTTCATTTTTCATATCAGCTTCATAGGCTTTTTTATTGTTTTTAAAATAACTTATTTGCTTACCATTTCGTTTGCTATTTAAGTAGTCAATAGTCTGTTCAAGCTCACCTGTTTTATAAAAAGATTGGTAGGTACCATTGATACGCCCATTGCTAATGGGTATGATCTCTTTAAGTGTTCTGTTGTCATCATAGTAAGTTTCAAAAAGACCTGTTACAGGCTGGGTAGTTCCTTTTTTATAAACACTGTATCCAGAGTCTTGTTTGACATCAAGCATATCTCGAGTAAAAGTAGTTGCATTGAGCATAAGTGTACATAAAGAAAGAGTTATAAGTTTTTTCATAGGTAATCTCCAAAAAATTAAGCAAAAAAAAAGGTGTGTGAGAAAAACTCACACACCTAAGATATAGTTTGTAAAAAAAGTCTAACTGAGACTATATTTTACCACCACCTGCAGCACCAAATACTGGAAGGTATCTTTGAGAACCGTTAGCAGTTTGATATGCAACAGCATCAATATTACCAGTAGTTTTTACATAGATTGTAGCGTTAAATCTATTACCAGCACCAGCAAAACCAGCATCTTTTGCTGAACGAAGGATATCTGCAGCTTCAACAACAGCAGCACCACCATTAGCACCAATACTTACAGCAGAACCATCAGCTTTAGTAATGTCAATTCTTGCACTACTCATACCATCTTCAGTAGTTACAACAGCTTGCATAGTTGCAGCTTTAGAAGAAGTAACTCTTACAAAAGTTCTATAATCAGGGTTAGCATTTAAGTAAGAAACAGTTAATGCTTTTCCTTGCTCTGTGAAAGCCATGAAGTTAGTAATAGTATCAACATCAATGTTAGTATTTACTTTAACATTCATATCAAAAGTAGTTGGAGTGATTACACTTGTACCATCAGCAGTATAAGTAACTGAAACTTTATTGTTACCAGTACCTGCTAAACCAGAAATTAAACTACCAGTAGCACTTTTCTTATCATTTGCTATAGTTAAGTCTAAAGAAGTTGCATTTAAATTTAAATTACCAGTTACTTTAGTAAGCTCACCCATAGTAGCAGCTGCATCTGTAGTAGTAAGTACAACATTTGTTAATGTAATACCTGAACGAAGATTTGCAGGAGCATTATATTTTAATAAGAAAGAACCATCACATGTTAAGTCAGCAGTACTTGTAGTTGAAGGTGTACAAGTAGGACATACCGTTTGGTTTACTGTAGCAGCACTTCCAAACGCTTTTTCAGCATCAGCTATACTGATTTGACAGCTAAATGTAGGACATGAAGTAGTTGAAGTAACTAGATTGTTACCACCAGGAAGTGTCTGACCTGTAAAACTTGTGTGACCAAAACCATCTTGGTTAAGAGCTACATAAACACCTTTAACAACAGTAATACCAGTTGTTGATTTACCAGCTGTATTTGGAACATTTGTGAAATCACCAGACTGATCTTTTGACTCAATAACTTCAAGAGTCATGTTGTCAGCACATGCTAAACCTTGATCTACAACGATACCAAGAGCTGATGTTCTAGAACCTAGACCATAGTCAAGTGCAACATCATTTTGTAATGTATTATTTGTATCAAATACATTAACAAGAGCAAGTTTAGCGTTTGTTTGAACTTGTTGAGCGAATTTGAAAGTCATTTGACCATAGTTACCAGCTTTGCTTACGAAGTTAATCATTTTAGCAACAACAGGCGCTCCACCAGTAGCATTTTGCTCTAGAGATGAGTTTAAATCTACTAAAAATAATGCATTAGCACTATTTTTAAGGATAGCACCATTATTTACTTTAATAGTAATAAGGTTTCCTTGACCAATCGCAATGTTTGGTACATAAGTGATAAAGTTTAATCCAGCAGCATCAGTTGTTAATGTACCAGCAGCTGTAGTCATATTTGAATCAGTAGCTAAAATAGTAGTAGTAGTATTTGCAATTGCAGCACTGTGAACAGTACCGTTTACATCTGTACCAGCATAAATTACTGAAGTTCCTGGACCAGTAGCTGTAGCCATTAGGCTAGTTGTTACCATTGCCGCAGCAACAGTAGAAATAAGAATTTTTTTCATTCTTTCTCCTTAAATTTTTTTTCGCGCGAAACACTTAAGTTTCTTGACTGTCATTATACAGTCTCAACTCTTAACTACTCTTTAAACTTTGTTATACGAGCAAATGAGTTGTAAATTGCATCGTTATTTTTTAATTTGTCTAGGATGTATGGCTTTACTATAAAAAGAAGTTCTGTCTTATCTGTAGTGTTTGAGTAAGTTTTAAAAAGCTCTCCCAACCAAGGTATATCACCTAAAAAAGGAACTTTTGATTCTGTATTACTCTTGTTCTCTTTTATAAGTCCACCAATGATGAGTTCTTCTCCGTGTTTAAGGAGTACTTCTGTACTAATACTTCTGTTTACTATGATTGGAGAAGAGATATCTGATGTATTGTTGTTTTGTGCTTCACTTACGGTTTGATTTATCTTTAGCATAAGCGTATTGTCTGCTGTAATTGTAGGGGTGATAGATGTACTGATACCTGTACTCGTATAAGTTACATTTTGTACAAATGTTGGTGTTCCTCCTGCGTTAGCTCCTAAATCAGATGCAGTAGATTGTGATGTGATGATTGGAACCTGTGTCCCTACATTAAAAGAAGCTGTTTTGTTGTTAAGTACTACAAGCTTTGGTGAGGAGAGGATGTTGAGCACATTATCTTGAGCAAAAGCATTAAAAAGTGCTGTTACATTTTTTGCAGACATAACACCTGTTATACCTCCTGAACCAAGTCCTAGGTTTCCTACCGTTTGTGCTATGATGTTAGTCCCATCTTTTGAAGGTGTATTTTGTAAATACCACTCTATACCGTATTGGAGTTTATCTACTAAAGTGATTTCTGCTATTGTTACTTCTATGAGAACCTGTTGAGCTTTTGTGTCTATCTTTTTGAGCAGTTCAAAAATGGTTTTATACTCAGAGGGTAGCATATAAAAAATCAACATATTTCTTTGTTCATCAACAGTAATTTTAGTATTCGTTGGTATTGAAGCAGTATCTGTTTTTGTAGGTGAAGCGATATTTGATTTTTTTGTTTTTAGTGTAGGTTTTTCTTTGACATTTGAAAGTAATTTTGATAAAAGGTCATTCACCTCTTTTGCTTGTCTATTTTTTGTTTTATAAACAAAAATTTGTTTTTTATTGTCAAGTTCATCAAAATTATCTAGTTTCTTTTTCCAATAGAGGACAGTATCTATTAACTCCTTTTTATCGGTTATAACAAAGAGTGCATTTATCTCATTTATTGGCATAAAGGCTATTGGTTCTCCACGGACTGTCGAAGCTACAGGTATGTTTAATATAGAAAATATTTTTTTCAATCTAGCATCAAATTTCTCTACATCGATATGTTCAAGGTAGATAAGTTTAAAGAGTTTGTTCTTCATATATGGATGGTCAAGCATGTTAATAAGTGCTACACCTTTTTTAATATTTGATGCATAATCTTTGATAAGTAGACCATTCACACTGCTCATATTATAGACACGAGCTTCATCTTTTGAGAGTGCGAACTCTTGTAAAACATCTCTAGCTTGTGCAACACTGATGTAGCTCAATGGTAAAATCTGATACACTACTTCATTTGATGGTACATTATTGTATTGAAATTTTTTCCCATAAGAGACCTTATAGTCAAGTTTTAGTTTATTTTGATTGCCTCCTGAGGATAAGAAGAGAACACCATCTTTACTGCTTATAGAAATATTGTAGTTTGCAAGAATACCTTCAACAACGGAGTAGAATTTTTTAGAAGAGATTTTCTCATCCATTCTGAGTGTAACACTATCTTTTCTTCTCTCAATATTTGCTGTAGCAGAATAGTTCAGCTTTAATATTTCACCAAACACAAGGTGTATAAATTTATTTAAAGGAATATCTTCAACAGAGATTTTTACTTTTTTATGGGGACTTTTTAAAAAACTTTTTTTTGATTGTCCCATTTTTTTAGGAAGATTACCTGGTTTAGAAAATTGAGGTACATTTTCATTACCAGTTGTTTTTTTTACTATTTTTGATGCTTCAAAGTTTTGTGTATTATTTGCTTCTGGGCTATCATCATACTCTATGTTAAGCGAGAATCTATTGGGTTCATTAACTGGTTTTGGTCTCTCTGTAGCACATGCACTTAATAGTAAAATAGTTAAAATATATAATAATAAATTATTTAGTTTCATTTGTTGTATCCTTTTGTTTTTTTGGTGTGTATTTTGATATGTTTAAATCAAACATATTAATCTCTAAGCTTTTGTTAAAATCCAAATCATAAAATGTAACCTTATCTTTATCGACAGCTGTTACTAAAATTTGATCGCTTAAGTAGTCATCTGCGTTTATTTGTAGAAAGCCTTCTTTATTTATATCATTCGTACCATAAAAAATGGCATGACCATTTTCAAAACCTATAAATTCAAAACACTCTTTAGAATCACAAATGGTGATAGGCATTGTAGTTAGATTTAAGACAAGAGGTGTTTCAATCGTTTTGTTTACATCTTTTTGTGATGTAGGTGCCTCTTTTTTTCTTTGTATATTCCAAGCTTCATCTGTAAAGATATAATCACTTTTATTGAGCTCTGCATTAAAAGTAAGAGCCTTAATGGGTTCTGTAGAAACTGTTTTCACTGTTTTATCTTCGGTTTTATTATAGCTAAAGTAGAGAGCTGATAATTTAACAAGAAAATAAATAATTATAAGAAGAGAGAAAAATTTCATCTGTTTGTCTCTTTTTTATTTTTATGGAGATATATTTGCATATTGACAACTAAAGAAGTTTTTTTCTTTACTATAAAAAGTTGTTTTATGCTTATAGCTTTTGAATGTTCAAAAAGTTTTGTAAAAAAGTTATAGAACTTTTTTGGTTCTATCTCTATTATAAAAGTAAAAGGCATATTTGTGTATTTTGAACCCTCTTCGCTAAAAGGTTCGCCCCAAAGGATATTAAGAAGCTTTGCCCTGTTTTCATGGACTAATTTCTTAACTTTAGACTGCATTGTATTAAATATAATAGAATCTTGCTGTGTAGCAGTATAGAGAATTTTTTCGTTATTTTCTAAAGTGGTTTTGCTTTTTTTGATAAATTTTGATATTTTATCTTTATGAAGAATAAATTCTTTTTCTGAAAGAAGTCTCTGCTTATATGTTGCAAGCTTTGCCATGTCTCTTTTGTTTGAAACAGTGAGTGGCTGATATACATTTACATAAGCAAATATAGCTACCAATAGTATTAAAAGATTCTTACTATCCATTATCTTATCTTACCTGTTATAATTACTGACTCACCATCAGAATGTCTATTTTTTCTTGTTGTTTGAATTCTTAAATCTTTAAGATAGTTACTATTCACTATCTCTGAAAAAACTTTTGCTGTTTTATTTGTGTCTATTTTTAATCTAAATTCACTTTGGGATAGCCTTAAAAAGAGGAAGCTTGTATTGTTCTCTTTGAGTGTATTTGAGAGGTTTTCTATGATGTTAATAAACTTGTTATTTATTTTTAGCTCTTTATCTAAAAGTATATATTTGTCTGTTTTATCTTCTATGGTATTCATTTTTTCTCTTAGTGTACTACTCTTTTTTCGTATAGTAGTATATTCTGATTTGACATCTGTTATTTGATTTTGTAAGTAGATATGATTTGCAAATTCAAAAAGCAGTAAAAGTGATATGAAAATTGCTACAGGTAGTGCAATTTTTTTAACTACTAAGTTTAAAAATGTTTTGTAGTTTAGCTCAAGAGATAAAAAATTAAAGATATTTATAAGGGGTAAACTTTCAATTGCTTTTTGAAATATACTTTTGTACTCTTCCTCAGAGTAAGAGTATACATCTGATATGGCAAACTCTTTCTTTAGCAGTGTAAGCTCATAGTTAGAAATATTTTTTTTACTAAGTTGGTACTTGAGTTTTGCATCTTTTACTAAGATTAGTTTTTGAGGAAAAGTGTCAAAAAAGAAAATGCCATCTTGATTCTCTTTTGCTAAATACTTAGCAAGTATGTAAGATTCTGGAAGAGTTATATTTGACTTTTGTTGTATGTCTGTAAACCATAAATTTATACTTTCATGGTTTTGTTCATAAATAATATCAAACTCTTTATAAGGAGAGTATTCAGAATAGTTTAAAAACATAACCTCTTTAGAGGATTTTTTACTGTTTTTTACGATTACTCTCTTAAAAAAACTATTTTTAATATCTAAGATAGCAATTAAATCTAACTTTAAAAATATTTTAAATAGTTTTTGTTTCATTTATTAGTGAGTCTCTCTAACACATCTTGGAGTTAAAAAGAGTTCTATAGGAGTAGCTTTAGATACACCCTCATAAAATTTTCCATTCCATGCTTTTGTACCATTACTTCCAGCAACCATTGTGGATGACCAGTAGTCTATAGCGAGATTTGCAAAACTTTCTGGATGGGCACTCCCTGTTTTTCCACTAAAGTTTAAGAGTGTTCTTAACTCAATAGCATTTGGTAGTCTCCAGTCACTATATCCAGCAAGTTTCAACTCTTCACAATAGTTTATAGCTTTTTTAAATCCCATTACATTGTTTTTGCTTACAGCTATATCATCTTGCCACATAAGCGTAGTGTTGTTGTCCATTACTACTTCTTTACTGTCATCCCTTGTGAGGTCTTCTTTATAAGAATTTTCTCCTCTAATACATCTTGTATGAAACGAACTACTTACTTCATCAAAACTCATAAATGTTCCAGTTACTTCTTCATAGGCAAATGTTTTAGCTTTACATATTGGACAAGGTGTTGAAGTCCAAAGAAATCCACTTCCTGTATTTTTGAATATAGAATCTAATGCTGGAGTCTCTTTTGAGTAATCAATTAAACTCATAATATCATGAACAGTAGGGAGCCTCCAATCATCATAACCATCTTCGATGAGATAGTAGCAGTAAGTATCTGCTTCTGATTGTGTAAAACTTTTTTCTGTTACAGCACTACTATCTTGCCAATATAAATTTTGAGTAGCTTCATGAACTGTATCCCCAGACTTTGTATATTTTCTTGCTCTTCCTGCTTGATACTCTCCATCATCTTTAGGATAATATATAGTTGTCTGTCCTGTTTTTAAAAGAAGGGAAGTACTCTTTGTCACTGTAGAAATGTTATTGTCTTGAGGTACTTCTGATGAGCTATTGTCTTCTACTGATGAGTTAGTATCTACTGAAGAGTTTTGATCAGTGGTGCTAGGAGTGTTCTGTATAGGTTGTGCAGTTGTAGAATCACTATTGCACGAGATTAGAAACAAACTAAGTAAGGGAATAAAGTATTTATAAGGCATAAATAACTCCTGTTTTTTCGCAATTATACATTTTATATACTTAAAAGTATCTATGCTCTATTTTGTATATAATAAATTCCTATATACAGTATATGGTTTATCATACAGAGGTCTAAACATTATATTAAATGTGCGTTTTACGGAAGTTTTGTTTCTTTTAACTCTGATAGTACCATAAAGAGTGAGTGAGGAGCTTGTACTCTCTTCTGTATAGTTGTGCTTTTGTAATAATAGGTAAAGATATTCTTTATATTTTTGAAGGTCAGTTTTGTAAAGTGATTTGAGCTGAGTCGCATCAAACTCATCAAGTTCCATAATTCTATTTGCATAAGTGGGTGTTATAATATTTGGATTGATATTAGAATAGATACCAAAGTGAAAATTATCTAGTATGTTCTTTTGTGAACTTTTAGTAAGTTCTTTAAAATACTTAATCAAAAAAAGTTCTTCTGGATGTTGTAGTGTTCCGATATTTGAACTACTATAGGAACTAGAAACATTGTAGTAACCGCTTTCTGCCCCATTTAATAGTGTAACAGAATCCAAATCAATCCAATCTGTAAAAACATCCTTAAAACTGAGCTTTTTGTCACTATATGATTTGGCTAATATATTTATGGGCATGGAGTTTGAACTATAAAGAGAGAGCATAGCACCAGCCCCTTTTAATTTTAATGTAATATTATCATCTAGGGTTTGATTTGTATCTGTAAGATAAAGTTTATCTGGAAATCCTTTAAAGCTATTTTTGATGTAGTTATTTTCAAATTTTCCTGTTAAAGCGTAAAACTTTAGTTTTTCGATTGTACTGTCTGCTTCTAATTCTACTGTCAATTTGTCATTTAAATTTTTTGCATTATCCACACTTTTTTTATACATAGATATTAAGTATAGGGTCGCAGCCATTAAAATAGCACTTATCCAGAGTGCCATAGCTAAGGCAAAAGCATCTCTTTTCATCATTCTACTGCTCTTTTTGATTTTAAAAATCTTTTGAGTTGATAAAAATTATATTTGACGGCAAAAATATACTTAAAATGTTGCTCGTTTTTGTCAAATTCTAAAATGATTAATTTTGGTATATTTGTGGTGAAAGTTTTATCTTTTGGTAAATCAATAGGTGCTTCAAAGCTGAACTTTGCATCATGGATATCTGTCAATAGTTCGTATGTTTTTGTATTTTCTTTGAAACTAGGGTGTTTATAATCATTGTGAGTATCGTAGATAGCTGACTCTTTATACAGGAGGGTATCATTTTCAAGTTTTAAATTTATAAGACTGAGCTTTTTGCTATAAATAGGTGCATCAGAGACAAAAGTTATCTCTTTGTCACCTTTTTCAAAGAGGTACAGATAATCAAAGAGATTAGGATTGTAAGGATCTTTTTTCTCTATAGTATAAAAATATGTTGCATTAAAGAGGTTTTTTAGTTGTGCAAATTGCATAGCATCATTAAAAGTAAGAGAACTTTGTTTATCTATTTGATTGAGTGCGAGTTTGAATGCAAACATTCCTGTAGTAGTAATTAGTGAAACTATAACCATAGCAACGAGGACTTCAATAAGTGAAAAAGCAGCTCTATTCATGAGATTCTATCTTGTTATACTTTAAAATTTCAAAAGAAGACTGAGAGTAAGAGTTGTTTTTACTTATAGTGAGTAGGCAAGTATAAAGTAAGATATTAAAAGCACCAAAATTACCACTTGAAGCCTCTGTATCACCTAAGATATAGGTTCTTTTTTGATTTGCTAATTTATAGTTTACAGTATAGTCAAAACCATTTATTTTTCCAGAAAATTTACCATTTTCTCCTTGAAATTCTCTATTTTCAAGCATCGCCTTTAGACTCAGTACTGTCGTATAATCCATCTCATACTTCTCTTTTTTGAGTTTAAAAAGTGTAAGTGTTCGGACAGATGAAGTTGTGAGAACAACGGCTGAGAACATAATGACTAGGGCAATAAGTACTTCAATAGTTATTACGGCTTGGCGTACTGTTTTGATACTGGGCTCCTAGTATTGAGATGTTGTACTCTTTATTTTGTGTTTGTGTTATAAAGGCATTAAACTTTGCTTCTTTTAAGCTCTCTGATTTCTCTTTTTTTGCTAAGTACTCTGTAAAACTGTTGTAGAGTCTGTAACCTGCTGGGGAGACAATAGAGATGATAAAGGCTAAAATAAGGATAACCACTAAAAGCTCAATAAGAGTAAAAGCTTTTCTTTGCATACTCTAAGTTATATCACTTATGGAAATAACGGCAAGCATAATAGAGACAACAATAAAAGCAATAAATAAGCCCATGAGTACAATAATGGCAGGTTCAAGTAGCGCTAAAACACTTTTAGTACTTTTTTGAAAAGTCTCAGAAAATCGAAATGCTAAGTTTAGAAAAACTTCATCGAGTTTTGCACTACTCTCACCAACACTAATCATTGATGCAACCTGTGGGGGTAAAAGAGAATTTCCAGCTAAGGTGCTGCTGAGTTTATTTCCTTTTTTTATCTCAAAGAGTGCCTCTTTAAAAATGGCTTGTATCTCAGGAATTTCTGTTAGTTTTATGCTTTGCTTGAGCGCTTTGTCTATCTTGATGCCCCCTTGAAGCATGATACCTATAGAGTTGAACATTCGAGAGAGTTCGATATAAACCGTTAGTTTCCCGACCATAGGAATATGTAAAATAAACTTGTGAATATTTTTTTTAATAAGTTTTATAATAAAAGGGATACTAAATAGAAGAAGTGCAAAACCTATGAGTATAACAGAAGAGTTTTCATTGACATAAAGTCCTGCTTTTAAGACCATTTGAGAGACCATAGGGAGATGATCAAGTTCATCTTTGTCAAAAATCTCTGTAAATTTGGGAACAATGAAGAAAAATACAAAAAATACCATAGTTGTACTCATAATCATCAAAAATATAGGGTAAGAGAGCGCTTGTTTCACTTCTGTATTTATTTTTTCTTTAAATAATAAGTAGTTACTCAGTGTATTTAAAGCACCAGCGAGTGCCCCTACCTCCTCACCACTGGAGATAACGGAGATAGCAAGTCTGTTCTCTTCTATAGCGAGTTTTTTTTGTGCCATTTCAATTGATATAGAGAGTTGCTCACCTGTTTTAAGATTCTCTAAAATCAGTTTAATAAACTCATGTACACTCTCTTTTTGGGTATTTTTTATCAAAAGTTTCAGAGAATCATCTATCTTCATCCCCGAGTCAATCAGGTAATATAACTCTTCTATAAAAGATTGAAAATCAGAATTTTTAAATTTTCCAGCTTTGAGTTTTTTCTTTTTTTCTTTAAATGAAATAAGTGTGAGTTTATCAGTTTTTATAAACTGCTTGAAACCTTCTAAAGTTCCTTTATAAACACCATTAATCTGTTCATTGTTAGAACTGATTGCTTCGTATGTTATTTCAGAGTTATTCATTTGTCACACTTACTATCTCTGAAAAAGTCGTTTTGCCTTGGAGAACCTTTAACAGTCCATCTTCATACATCGTTCTATACCCAAACTTAGAGAGATCATCTTCTGTTGCATGACCATCCTCAAATACCTCTTTTATGGTGTCATCAAACTCTGCCACTTCAGATATAGGAAGACGACCGAGATAACCACTGCCGTTACACTCACTACAACCTGGGGAGTGTGTGTAATTGAGTTCTACGAAACTATACTTCTTTAAAAGAGCATCTATTTTGTACTTTTCTCTATCTACTGCTGAAAGTTCTGCTGCTTGATTACAGTGAGGACAAGACCTTCTTACAAGTCTTTGTGCCATAAGTCCGACTACTGATGACTTGAGAAGAAAATAGTCGACTCCCATATCGAGAAGTCTTGTGATGGCTCCAAGTGCAGAGTTTGTATGTAGAGTAGAGATAACTAAGTGACCAGTTAATGCGGCTTGTACGGCTATCTGTGCTGTTTCAAGGTCACGAATCTCACCAATCATAATAATATCTGGATCTTGTCTTAAAATAGAACGCAATGCATTTGAAAAGTTAAACCCAATATCGGCTCTTACCTGAATCTGAGATATACCATGAAGCTCATATTCTACGGGATCTTCAACAGTAATGATTTTTGTGTCTTCTGTGTGTAAGTCATTTAAGAGTGAGTAGAGAGTAGTTGTTTTACCACTACCTGTTGGACCTGTTGTAAGAAAAATTCCATTTGGTTTTGCAGAGATTTTTGTAAGAAGTTCCATAGAGTCTTCAAAAAAATCTAAACCAGCTAAACTATAAGAGATAGATTGTTTTCCTAAGAGTCTGAGGACAAAACTCTCTCCAAATGCAGTTGGAACAGAAGAGGAGCGCACATCAAACTCTTGACCCGCAATTTTGAGGCTTATACGACCATCTTGAGGGAGTCTGTTTTCTGATATGTTCATTTTAGAAATGAGTTTTAGACGAGCGATGATTGCTAGCTTCATATTCAGAGGAATTGACTCAACATCTTGTAGTTTACCATCTACTCGAAACCTAACTTTAATACCATTTTTGTAAGACTCATAGTGAATATCTGAAACTCTCGCTTTTATGGCTTTAGCAAAAAAGTTGTTCACTAGTTTGATAACAGGAGCTTCTGATGCAAGTTCTTTAAGTTTTTCAGATTCATCTTCATCAACATCAAAAATATCTTGGGAATTATCGAGTTCATATTTGTTCTCAAACTGTCTAAGCTCATCCGAGTAGAGAAGGTAAGGTTTTATCTCTTTGTTTAATTGTGAGGATATAAAAGAGAAAGCATCGATTTTAAAAATATCATCAACTGCTACAAAAATCTCCTCTTTTGTTTCCTTAAAAGGAAAAATTTTATTATTTATAAAAAAAGAGGAGGGGATGCCCTCTAACTCTAAGATTTCAAAATCATCTAGTTTGAGAGAAGAGTAGAGATCTACTTCAAGCTGCTCAGAGAGTGCTTGAAGCAGTTGTATCTCAGAGATAACACCACTGTTAAGAAGTACTGTGCCTATCTTCCCTCCTATCTCTTTTTGGAAAGAGAGCGCTTCTTCTACTTCTTTTTCTTGGCATACACCATTTTTTATTAATATCTCTCCAAAGAGTTTTATTCCCATACAGAGATATCCTTGTCTCCATCACTTCCACCGACTTTACCATCAGCTCCAAAAGAGAAGAGTTCATAAGGATTTCCATCTTTACTCTCTCCTGTATATTGGTATGGATTTCCCCATGAATCTTCTTTTACAGGTTTTGGTAAGTATGGTCCATTAAAGCCTCTAATACTAGTGTTCTTCTTAGCCCATAAGATTTTTAAGCCTTCTGAAGTAGTTGGGTAGCGTCCTACATCAAGTCTAAATGCATCAAGTGAAGTTGCTAACATTTCAACTTGTGCTTTTGCGGTTTTCAGTTTTGCATCATCAAGTTTACCAAAAAGTTTTGGTGCAACCAAAGATGCAAGGAGACCGATAATTACAATTACAACTAACAACTCTATAAGCGTAAATGCGCTTCTTTTAGTATTTCTTTTTCTCATATTATTTCTCATCTTATATATATTTTCCTAAATACCAATCAATAGTCTTTACAATCCCACTATCAAAGTTTTCATCTGCTTTCCAGCCAAGTTCATCTTCTAGTTTTGTTGCATCTATAGCATAGCGACGGTCATGACCAGCTCTATCTTCTACGAAAGTGATAAGCTCTTTATAACTCTCTTTAGCTATTCTTTCTTTTGGTGATACTTTTGCATCAAGTATTGAGCATATTGTATCTACTATTTGTAAATTTGTACGCTCATTCCTTCCACCAATATTATAAACATTTGCTTCTTTTCCTGTATGATAAACAAGATCTATTCCCTTACAATGGTCAAGTACATAGAGCCAATCTCTAATATTTTTTCCATCACCATAGATAGGAATAGATTCACCTGCTAAACATTTACGGATAATAGTAGGTATAAGCTTTTCATCATGCTGTTTTGGTCCATAGTTGTTTGAACAGTTAGTGATGACAGTATTCATTCCATAAGTCTCTTGATAACTCCGAACAATCATATCTGAACTTGCTTTGGAAGCCGAATAAGGAGAGTTTGGAGCATAGGGAGTCTCTTCTGTAAAGAGGTCAGTTTCGTTGAGTGTTCCATATACTTCATCCGTGCTAATATGGTGAAAACGGCACCCTTGATACTCTGTTTTGTAAGTAAATGGTTTTTCCATCCACTGTTTTTTTGCAACATCTAAAAGAGTGAAAGTACCATTTACATTTGTTTCAATGAATACTCCAGGGTTTTTGATGGAGTTATCTACATGTGACTCTGCCGCAAAGTGAATAACACCTCTTATATCGTACTCATTGAAGATAAACTCTACAAGTTCACGGTTACAAATATCACCTTTGATAAATTTATATCTTGGGTTGTTCTCACACTCTTTGAGGTTTTCTAAGTCCCCTGCATAAGTGAGCAAATCCAAGTTAATAAGTCTGTACTCTTTATACTTTTCTAAAAAGTATGGTACAAAGTTTGAACCTATGAAGCCTGCTGTTCCGGTTAGTAGTATAGATTTTTTCATGAATGATTTGCCTTTGTATCAATACTAAACTCTTTTATCATGTAAATAAACATACTGACAACACCAACTGCTGCACTTATTATTACTACTGTTTCCATGTTATAGCTCCTCAATTTCATCAGTTTTTAATCTGATTGTATGAATTATAATAAATCCTGAGATTAAAAATATAAAAAAGATTATTGTTGTTAACCAAAACAATAAACCAAAAATCTCTTTATTATATAAATTTCCTAAAACTCCACCCAAAGTAATTATAAAAGCAGAAATAATACTTAAACCTACTCTAAGTGAGTTGAGTGTTTCTTTGATTTTATCAATTTTTGCCACTATCTTCTCTCGTCAAGTTTTCTCAAACAGGCATCCAAACTATCTTTCCAGTAAGGAATAATTATAGCAAACTCTTCTTTTACTTTTGATTTATTAAGCAAACTAAAGTGTGGTCTTTTGGCAGGGGTAGGGTACTCTTTTGTCTCGATAGGGTTAACCGTACACTCAATCTTCGCCATTTTCATAATTTCTTTCGCAAAATCATACCAACTGAGTACACCCTCATTTGAGTAGTTGTATATCTCTACTTTTTCGTTTTTCACTTTTGGAAGAATGTCTAAAATTGCTTGTGCTAAATCTTTTGCATAAGTAGGCGTACCTACCTGATCAAAGATGACACCCAAAGAGTCTCTCTCTTTCCCAAGTCTAAGCATTGTTTTTACAAAGTTCGCTCCAAAGCTGCTGTATACCCATGATGTTCTTATGATGATAGAGTTTTGAGGATTTATCTCTTGCATGGCTTTCTCCCCGGCAAGTTTAGTAACTCCATAGACTCCATTAGGATTTGTTGCATCATCTTCAGTGTAGGGCTTGTAATTTTTTCCATCAAAAACATAATCTGTTGAAATATGGATAAGTTTTAAACTCTTCTCTTTTGCTATTTTAGCAAGATTTTTTATCGCTAAGTGGTTTATTTTATCTGCATTCTCTGCATCATCTTCTGCTTTGTCTACTGCTGTGTATGCGGCTGCATTTATGATACAATTTATCTTGTTCTCTTCTATGAAATTTTGAACCTTGCTGATATCTGTAATGTCTAAACTCTCTCTATCTGTAAAGTAAAAGTTGTAATTATACTCTTTTGAGAGAGCCTGAAGCTCAGAACCTAGCTGCCCCTTTGCACCTGTTACTAAGAGATTAAGCATTATAGTAGTTCACTCTGTAATCAAAAATATCTTTTGTTTCTTTGAGTTTAGGTTGTTTCGTGTCTTTTTGAGAAAGATTAAGTTCTACATGAGGCACTTGCCAATCTATACTGAGACTTGCATCATCAAAAGCAATGCCTCTGTCATTTTCTGGTGAGTAGTAGTTATCTACTTTGTAAGCAAATACAGTATCATCTTCAAGAACGACAAAACCATGAGCAAATCCACGAGGGACTAAAAGCTGTCGTTTGTTTTCACTTGTGAGCTCTACTGAGACATATTTTCCAAATGTTGGGCTTCCCTCTCGTATGTCAACAGCAACATCTAAAACGCGTCCTTGAATGACACGAACAAGTTTTGTTTGTGCTGCAGGTGCGAGTTGGTAGTGCAATCCTCTGAGTACTCCACGAGAAGATTTAGACTCATTATCTTGGCAAAAGTTGATTTTGTATCCTAAAAATTTTTGTAGTTTGTCTTCGCGAAAAGTCTCTACAAAGTACCCTCGTGCATCACCATGTACTTTTGGTTCTATGATAACAACATCTTCTATCTCAGTTCTTATAAACTTCATCTTTCTACCGTTCCTTCATTTGCTCTTCTTATGAGATACTGACCATACTGGTTTTTCTTTAAAGGTTGTGCAAGTTCTAGTAGTTTCTCTTTTGAGATGTAACCCATCTCGTATGCTATCTCTTCTATACAAGCTACTTTGAGTGATTGACGGTTTTCTATCGTTTGAATGAACATACTTGCTTCTAAGAGTGACTCATGTGTCCCCGTATCAAGCCATGCATACCCTCGACCCATAAGTTCTACTTTGAGTCTTTGCTCACTAAGATAGTCTTGATTGAGTGTAGTAATCTCTAACTCACCTCTATCACTTGGTTTCACAAGTTTTGCTTTTTGCACTACATCATTTGGGTAAAAGTAGAGTCCAACAACGGCGTAGTTACTTTTTGGATTTTCAGGTTTTTCTTCTAAAGAGGTTACAGCACCTTTTGCATCAAATTCCGCAACACCATAACGCTCAGGGTCTTTTACATAGTAGCCAAAGACAGTAGCCTTTTTCTCTTCTTGTGCATTTTTAACCGAAGCTGCAAGTAAGTCTGTAAGTCCATGACCATAAAAAATATTATCGCCAAGAACAAGAGATACATCACTATCTCCAATAAACTCTTTACCTAAAATAAAAGCTTGTGCTAAACCATCAGGAGAGGGTTGCACTACATAAGAGAATTGCATACCTATGTCGCTCCCATCACCTAAAAGTTCTTCAAAGCGTGGTAAATCATGAGGAGTCGAGATAATAAGTACTTCTGTAATACCAGCAAGCATAAGAACTGAGAGTGGATAGTAAATCATTGGCTTGTCGTAAATGGGAACAAGCTGTTTGCTTACACCTTTAGTAATAGGATAAAGTCTCGTTCCGCTTCCACCAGCTAGAATTATACCTTTCATTATTTACCTCTTTAAAAATAATTTTTTTGCATTATACAATGATTTATATTTTATATTTATTAGTTAAGAAAACTTTACTATAATATGGGAAATTAATATTGGAGAGAAATTATGGCACAAGTTCCAGAAAACATAGGGTGCGAAAATCCTGAGTGTATAGCAAAAGATGAGTGTAAGAGACAGGTTATAGCGAAAGATGGTACAGCGGTTGAAGTGAAAGAGTTTGGTGGGAGTGCTGCAAAAAAATGTGGTAAGTTTATACAAAAGTAATTTTTTGAGGCTGCTTTTTTTATTACCTCTTTTTCTATTTCTTAGTGCTTGTAGTATAAAAAATTACAAGCATTCTGAGTCTAAATTTATAACATTCAAAACAGCAAAATTAAAATTTTCAGATTTTGGTTATTTGCATCACAATAAAAATGCTTTGAAGCTAGATATGTATGTTGCAGGAAGTCTAGCACAAAGCATAAGTATAAATCATTTAGTCTGTTTAAATACAGGGTGTACGAGTAAATCAAATTTTAACAAATTGTTTTTAAATGCTTCTTACCCTGATGATTTACTCCAAAATATTATTCTTTCTTACCCTATATATAAGGGAGAAAATAGAGTTGAAAAGAGTGAAGGTTTTGAACAAAAGATTCAAAATGAAAATGTAAATATTATCTATAAAGTAACACGCAACTCGATAAGTTTTAAGGATAAAAAAAACCATATACTCTTTAAAATGAGAAGTGTAGAATAGTTTATTTTTTCTTAATAATTTCATACAAAGAAAAGTCATTGAGTTTATACTTTCCAATGTTTGCAACTAAATCTACTCGCAAAGTATTGTTTATATATTTTGATGGAATAGACAAACTTATCTGATTTTTTCCTTTCTTAATTATTTTCTTAAAAGAGTTTATTTCACTGTATTTATCTGTTAGCTTGTCTTTATAGAAAATTTGAAATTTTGTTCTTACTTTTGAATCTATATTATAGGTTAATTTTACAAATTTTGAGTGAGTTTTTAGATTTTTTAAGTATAGGATTGGATCATTACCTGTGATAGTTAGCTCTGTGTTTAACAGGTTTAACTGATTATTTTTTTTATAGTGAGTTGCTTGTTTTAGATCAAATATTTTGTGACCACTATGATTGTAATTAATTTCAGTTATTGTATTAGAATAGGTTAATCTATCAATTTTATTTTGTAGATCAGGAAGATTATATTTGAGCGCTTTTTTAGTAAAAGTGTTTAAGTAGTTGTCTATGTTTGCACTATTTAATAAACCTTCTTTCTTTTTGATAGCACTTAACATCCATGAATTAATAGTGTTGTTGTAATGAATCGTATCCTTATAATTAGCAATATTATCAACAAATTTATGATTACCCCATCCATAAATTTCTACATTTTTATAAGCCTTTGTTTTATTGAGTAATGACTTTATGCTGTAAATATATTTTGAATAATCATTTTTGTTTACTTGTGCATATATAGCCGCATGAAATCTAGGATATGGTGGAATTATCAAGATGAATTTTGTTTTGTTGTATCGTTTTATATATGTGAGAAGTGTACTCTGAAGGTAGTTGTCAATTGCCTTTTTATTAATTTTTTTTACTACTTGAATCTTTTCATTTTTAAGTTTTTTTACTGTCTGCTTAATAGTTTTTAAGGTTTCACTCATTTGTAAGATATCTTTATGTTGTACCCAATTTTTTAATCCACCAAATCTACATTTGTTTTCTTCATTATTATACCAAGCAAAAGGTCTATCCATATTTACATTTTTTTCACCCATACATTTGCTTTTATCTCCTATTGAAAATAGACATTTTAAGTAGTAAGGATTAATATATATAGAAAAGTCATCAAAAATGTTTTTATTATATAAAAAATTAAATTTATCAACACTGTAATCAATATGACCTCTCCGTTGGTATACTAGACCATTATCATCCAGAGAAAAGAGAACTAATTTGATAGGTTTTTTTTCTAAAGCATATTTTAATACAATACTTCGTTCATAGTAATCTGAACCAGGGATAGAAATGTTAATAAATTGAGAACCTAAAATATTACTAGCATTTTTAGATGAAGTGTTTTCTAACATACTAGTTCCTAATATAATTGAGTTGTAATTCATATTGTTCAACATCCCTGCGGCAGTAACGCGTTTATCATTTTTTAAATAATTTTTGTAAAACCAAGGTTTGTGAAATATCTTTAAAGGATCATATATAAATAAAGTGGCAAAAAATATTGTTGCTATTATAAATGATGAGATTATAAATGTAATTACAATGTGCTTATCTTTCATGCAAAATACCTTAAAAATTAAAATAGATAAACTCTGAATATGTTGATAAAGACATATATAAAAGAGAAAACATAAATAGAATTGAAACAAAAACCGCATACTTTTTTGTTATGATTTTAGATTGATTGAAATCAGGATATGAAGTTATTTGATGCGAATTTTTGGAAGTGAAAACTATATACAGTACAATGATTATCCAAAAAAATGTGTTGAACTCAAACAATATAGTTTGATTGTTTGTTTCGAGTAAATTTGGCATAATAAATGATAAGTTCTTCAATGTAGCGTTATAAATATGAATAAATTTTTGAGTATACACTATACTGTTAATATCTACCATACCATGTAAAACTTTTATTGCATCACTCCACTCTTTTGCTCTGAAAAAAACCCATGCAATGTTGATAAAGTTAAAAGTAATAAACCACGCCAAGTAAGTCCAAAGTTTAAAACCCAACTGATTCCAAGCTCTATGGATAACTAATGCTACTCCATGAAGAAATCCCCAAAATATAAAAGTCCAACCTGCACCATGCCAGATACCACCGAGTAAAAATGTTGCTATTAAGTTAGTATATGTTCTAAACTCTCCCTTCCTGTTTCCCCCTAGAGGAATATAAATATAATCTTTTAAAAATCTACTGAGTGTAATATGCCATCTTCTCCAAAAGTCTTGGATGCTTAATGCTTTATAGGGACTGTTGAAATTTATAGGTAATTTAATGTTGAAAAGTAAAGCTACTCCTATCGCCATATCTGTATAGCCACTAAAATCAAAATACAATTGAAGTGTATATGATAAAGAGGTAGCCCAAGCTTCAAAAAAGTTAAGGTTTGTAGCAAGGTCAAACCCTTGATGTACCCAAACAGCAAAAGTGTCGGCAATAACAACTTTTTTAAATAAGCCTATAGAAAAGATAAATAAACCTATCGTTATGTTTTTATAATTTTTAATCTTGTTTCTTGCCATAGCAAACTGTGGCATCATCTCTTTATGATGCACAATAGGTCCAGCAATAAGTTGAGGGAAAAAAGTTACGAAAAGGGCATAATTTAAAAAATCATACTCTTTTGTCTCTTGTCTATAGCTATCTATGAGGTAAGATATTTGTTGGAAAGTGAAAAATGATATGGCAAGTGGTAATGCTAAATGTAATAAAGAAATATTTGAATTTAGTGCTAGGTTAAGGTTTTGTAAAAAAAAGTCTGTATACTTAAAATAGGCAAGAAGCGCTATATTTGAAACTATACCAAAGCTAAGAAGGAATTTTTTAGATATTTTGTTATGCTTTGTACCCGCTTCTTTATTTAAACTATTACCAATGATATAATTAAAAAGCATAGACGATAAGATAATTGGTAAATATGTAATATTCCACCAACTATAAAAGAAAAGACTAGAAAAGACTAAAAAACCATTACTCGCTATTGTGAGTCTTTTATGATTGAGATAAAAATATATAAAAAAACTTATAGGCAAAAATGCAAATATAAATTCATAACTATTAAATAACAAAAATTCTCCGATGAATAATCAAGTAATTGAAATTTTACCATTATTAAATAAAATCTTTGATAAAATCATATAAAAAAGAAGGATATAAAGAATGTCAATAAATAAGTTTGTAGGGGCACATGTGAGTGCTAGTGGTGGGGTTTTTAATGCTGTAAAAAATGCCCAAGCGATAGGGGCGAAGGCTTTTGCCCTTTTTACGAAAAATCAGAGGCAGTGGGTTGCTAAGGATTTAGATACAGAGACTATAGATAAGTTTAAATCCGCTCTTGATGCAAGTGGAATACTTCCAAAACATGTTTTGCCTCATGATAGTTATCTCATAAACCTTGGGCATCCTGAGGTGGAGAAGTTAGAGAAGTCTCGTGCGGCTTTTATTGATGAGTTGCAAAGATGCGAACTGTTAGGGCTCGATAGGTTGAACTTTCATCCGGGGAGTCACTTGGAGAAGGTTAAAAAGTCAGATAAAGAGAATTTGGAAATCATGAAGCCTATCGAAGATGTTTGTCTTGATAAAATTGCTGAGTCTATAAACATTGCTCTTGATGCAACGAGTGGGGTGAGTGCTGTTTTGGAAAATACTGCAGGGCAAGGGAGTAACCTTGGCTGGAGATTTGAGCATTTAGCACATATTATTGATAAAGTAGAAGATAAATCGCGTGTGGGTGTCTGCATCGATACTTGTCATATGTTTACAGCGGGGTATGATATACGAACGAGAGAAACTTATGATAAAACTTGGAATGACTTTGAAAAAATAGTAGGCTTTAAGTATCTAATGGGAATGCACATCAATGACTCAAAGCCACCTCTTGGAAGTCATGTAGATAGACACCACTCTTTAGGTGAGGGTGAGATAGGTCTTGATGCTTTTCGCTTTTTGATGAATGATGAGAGGATGGATGATATTCCTCTTGTTTTAGAGACTATAGATGAAACAATTTGGAAAGAAGAGATAGAACTTTTGTATTCTTTTATAAAATAATAAAATTTTATATATTTTTTTGTTAAACTGAACTCAATTTTTTAATAAAGGGAGGGTTTAGGTTTGAATAAACTTATGAAAAATGCTTCAAAGTATTTGATCGCGATATCTGCTTTGGCACTACTGAGTGCTTGTGGAACGGATGGAAATAGTGGAGCGAATAGTGTAGAGGATGGAAGTTCTCAGTTTATCAGTGCTACGGTTATAGATGATGTAAATGCATCAGTAATGTTACAAATTGTAAAGGGAATAAAGCCTGATGCTGTGAATGCTTTTGGATATAAGGCTGTTAAGATTTCTTATATGACTGTTGGGCAAGATGACCAAAAAGTAAAGGCTTCAGGACTCTTAGTGATTCCTACTGCTACTGCTGAATATCAGGCATATAGAGCTTCTCAAGGTATGATACCATTTACTGTTTCTATGATTTGTGATAATCATGGAACAATCTTTCTGAACTCGGAAGCACCTACAAATGTAGAAGTTGCAGATGGTATGCCTAACTATAAGCTTGCAATCTCCATGACTGGACTTGCAGGTTTTGCAGGTATTTACCCTGATTATGTAGGCTTTGGCGATTCAAATAGCACTGTGCATCCTTACATACTCAAAAAAGCGGCCGCACAAAATGCTGTGGATATGATTAAAGCGAGTATGAATTATATGGAATCAAATGGTATTGTTCTTAATCATCAACTCTATGTAACAGGATACTCTGAGGGTGGTTATAATGCGATGGCAACAGCCCAGAGCATAGAGAATGGAGCGATTACAGATGTAAACTTAATGGGTGTAGCGCCAATGGCTGGACCTTACAATGTAGAGGATTTAGCAAATCGTGAACTTAATGCAAGTCATACTATGGTATATCCTGCATTTTTAGGAGATTTGGCATACTCTTATGCGCATTACTATGATGATCTAAATTTGGAAGATATTGCAGTTCCTACTTTAGGACAATTTCAACTTGCATTTAATGGTTATAATGATACTGTGCCTATTCATGTGATTTTAGGATTGGCAAATGGGACAACAGATTATGGATTTTATACACATACTGCTGATGAACTTTTTAAAAGCTCTTTTATTACAGAGTATCAAAATGATTTGAACAATGGTATGCGACAAAAATTTATAGAGAATAATCTCGATACTTGGACACCAAAATCTAAGATGCATTTTATTCAGTGTTTGGATGATGAAATCATACCGTTTAGTGAGTCAAACAATACCTATAATCTATTTAAGTCCAAAGGTGCAGATGTGACCTTAACTGGCATTCCTACATCACGATTGTCACAACAACAAGATGCAGGACACCCTTTTGTTCATGCAAACTGTGGTAGAGAGGCGTATGGTGCAGCAGTGCAATGGTTTGATGATATTAGACAGGGGAAAATATAATGAAAAACTTACTAAAACTAACAACACTTTCACTTGTTGCAACTACTGCTATGTATGCAGGTGGCTATAAAATCCCTGAGGTTTCAACAAATGGTGCAGCCCTGAGTGCTGCGAATATTGCACATACTACAGGGGCTGATGCGGCGTATTATAACCCTGCTAATATGGTTTTTATGGATGATACAAATAGCTTAGAAGTTGATGTTATTAATATTAACCTTGATGCTACTAACTTTAAGGGGAGTGGTTCTCAAGCAGGTGATGATATAAGTGCAAAGAGTGAATCTTTTGTGATTCCATCTTTAAACTATGTCTCTCCTAAACTTGGTAATGCTCGTGTGGGTGTGAGTGTTGTAGTACCTGGGGGACTCTCGAAAAGATGGAGTGACTCCCCAGCGGTAGATAAGGCTCAAGAGTTTACACTTCAAGTAGTAGAAATAAATCCTACTGTTGCTGTTCCTATTACTGATAAAGTTGCTTTTGCTTTTGGTTTAAGACTGCTTTACTCTGAGGGTATAGTAAAAAGTTCATCTGTTGCTTCTCGTGATATGATTGGGGATAGTTATGATGTAGGTTATAATATGGCACTCGCTTATAAACCTACTTCAAACATAGACTTAGGTGTAACATACCGTTCTAAAGTGAGTTTAACAGAAGAGGGAAATGCAAAGCTTTCTATTGGTAATGCAAAGGTATACGATGGTGGCTCAAGTGTTGCAGTACCACTACCTGCTACTTTAAGTCTTGCTGGTGCATACACATTTTCAACAGATACAACAGTTGAGGTAGTGTATGAGAGTGTATTCTGGTCTGCATACAAAGAGCTAGATTTTAACTATGTAAGTAAAATACCAAATATTTTAGTGCCTAAGTTTGATAATCCTATTGACAAAAGTTGGGAAAATTCGTATGCCCTTCGTTTAGGTGTGACTCAAAAGCTTAATGATTTGACACTTATGGGTGGTGCTGTCTATGATACTACTCCTGTCCCTGATGCAAAGTTAAGTTATGAGTTACCTGATTCTGACTCTGTTTCGGTTTCGTTTGGTGCTCGTTACGATATAAGTGATACAATAAATGTAGGTATGTCAGCCCTCTACTCAATGCGAAGTGATAGAGATGTAAAAAACGATGATATTGAAGGAACATTTTCAAATGCAAATGTTTTAATCATTACTGCGGGTGTGGGCTATAAATTTTAATCACTTAAGGATTGATTTGAAAAACTTAGTTAATTTTCTGCAAGAAAAAAAGATTGAAAAATCTGATATTTACGAACACTTAAAATGTAATGTTGCTGAAGCTCTTATGCTTCAGTACCTTGCACAAGAGTATATGCAAGGGAAAGATGATGTCCTTGTTTTAGAGCTACTACAAGAACTTTATAATACTCAGGATTATGAGTATTTAGAGCACTTAGGTGAGCTAAAAAATCTCCTTGAACTTGGCTGGATTCATCAGCAGAGTTTTACCCCTATAAAGATTTCCGAAGTCACACCACTTGAACTTTTAAACACAGCAGTGGGACTTACACCCTCTTTTTTAAAACTCCTGCAAGAAGGTTCTTTAGAGTCTGATTTACCAGATGTAAAACCTTATGCCGATCACTTAGAGTATCTGCAAGATCAGTTTTTTCGTATAGAGTTGTACCAAAAGATGAGTGTAATTCGCCAAAATGTGCATGAACACTCTTTAGGCATCGATAGACTGCAAACAAAGATGAAACTGCTTGAGACAAGAATAGAGGAGCGAGTAGAGCAAACTTCTGAGAATCTTGTTTTAGATAAGTTTTTTAAACAAAAAAAGATGAGTAGCTTAGAACAAGTTATTTTTATAGCACTGCTTCGTGAAGAGTATAGTGCTACTGATGCAAGTCTACGCGAAATGAATGCGCTTATTGACCTCATATCTTTGGATGATTATGATCGGATTAAAAACCGTTCTCTTTTGGAAGATGGAGCAAATCTTATAAGCAGTGAGATTATAGATTATGAGGAGATGTTAAATCCTTTTGGTGGTATAAGTCGCTCTTTTTATATTGTTGATGAGGTGCTTCAAGGTATTATCCATCCGCAAAAGACAAAAAAAGTAACTCGACTCAAGCTCAATGCCCTCATAGAAGAGCAAGAGATTTTTGAACTTATAGAGAGTGAAACCTCTTTAGATGATGTTGTTTTAAATGAGAAGACACGAGAGACACTCCATAATCTGATGCAACAGGTAGATAAAGAGGTAGTTGCAAGGCTTGTGAAGTGGGGCATTAAAGAGAAAAAGAGTGGAATTGATGCACGGATTATCTTTTATGGTGCTGCTGGAACGGGTAAAACTATGACGGCCTACTCTTTGGCAAAATCGCTTAAACGACAGGTTTTAGCCTTTGACTGCTCGAAGATTCTCTCTATGTATGTTGGTGAGAGTGAGAAAAATGTTCGTAAGATTTTTGATACTTTTTATGAGTTGAGCGAGAAGACAAAAACAGAGCCGATTTTACTGCTTAATGAAGCAGATCAGTTTTTGGGTGCTAGAAGTAGTGGGACTATAACGGGTGCAGATCAGATGCATAACCAGATGCAAAATATCTTTTTAGAGCAGATAGAGAACTTTAAAGGGATGCTAATCGCTACTACAAACCTGCTTGAAAATATAGATAAGGCATTTTCCCGTCGTTTTAACTACAAGATAGAGTTTAAGAAACCTGATGAAGCACAGAGAAAAGAGTTATGGAAGTTAATGTTGCCAGAGGAAGCACCTTATGAAGAGGGCTTTGATTCGGATGCACTTGCATCGTATGCACTTACGGGTGGACAGATAAACCTTATAGTGAAAAATACCGCCTATAAAGTTGCGGTAAGAGAAGAACCTCTTTTTACTCTTAAAGATTTTATATCAGAAATAGCTAGGGAAAAAGATGCAAACTTTGATAGTGAAAAGTCTATGGGATTTTTAGCAAAGTAAACTATTTACCTTTTTTGCCGATTTAGTGGTTAAGAAATATTATAATAATGAAAGATTATTTGTAAAAAGGATTTGTTATGGGTATAAGTTCATTAGGTGTGGGGTCGGGTATATTAACACAAGATTTGCTTGATAAGTTAAGAAAAGCAGATGAGAGTGGACAACTAACTCCTGTAAAACTGAGTATAGCAAATGAGAAAGATAAACAATCTGCCTTAGAAGTTCTTGATGCAAATATGAAGAACTTTACAGATAGCATCAATGAACTCAAATCAGGAACGCTGTATGATGAGAGATCAGCGACTGTTAGTGGAAGTAAGTCAGTTGCTATAACTGCATCAGCAAATAGTGATATACAAGATTTTACAATGAGCGTGAATACTTTAGCAACGAAACAGATAGAAGAGTCGGGTGCATTTGATTTATCTGTTGCTGGGAATGATTCTATTGGTGCAACAGATGGAACATTTAAACTAGAGGTTGGCTCACAAAGCGTAAACATCGACTACAGTGCTGGAACTACACTCGATCAGATGAAAAAACTTATTCAAGAGCAAGCGAACAGTTTAGTGGATGCTACTGTCCTTCAGATTTCTCCTACAGAGTCACGCTTAGTTTTAAGTTCTAAAGCAACTGGTGCTTCGCAGGATATCAAGATATCAGATGTGAGTGGAACGCTTGATACTAAACTCACTTCTGATTCGAGTTTTAAGGCAGATGGGACAGGGAATGCTCCTGTACAAACTGCTCTTGATAGTAGTTTTGATTTTAATGGACAGACAATCACTAGAAGCTCTAACACAGTAGATGATTTAATTACGGGGTACTCTATTGAACTTCTTAAAGCAGATGCTGTAGATGCATCTTCAGGCGTGAAAGAATCTTCCGCTGTGAGTGTTGCGCAAAACCGTGACAATATTATAAGTAGAGTAGATAGTTTTGTTGAAAAATATAATGCAGCAATAACAGAGTTGGGAAAACTGACAAAATCAAGTAGTGGAAGTGATAAGGGTATATTTTCAAATGAGAGTATAGTCAAGGGGTTGAAAAGTTCCATAGAAAACATTATTGGTAGTGTTGGTGGTGGTGCTGGAACCTTGTATGACTATGGTTTTGATGTTGATAAAGATGGGGTGATGAGTATAGATAAAACCATTTTTAATAAAAAACTTGATGAAAATCCTGCAAATGTTGAAGCGTTTTTTTCTGGAGGTACTTTTACAAAACCAGATAGTACAACAGTAGAACTTACTGGTGCATTTACTGATATGGGAACAGAGATAGAGAGTTATACAAAGTATAATGCAATGCTTGATCAGCTTAATGATTCGATAACTACACAGATTTCTTCTTTTGAAGATAGAGAGAAAAGTGTAACAGATAGACTCGATTCAAAGTATGCGATACTTAAAAAGAAGTATGCTTCTTATGATGCGCTTATCAATAAGTTTAACGCTTCATCAAGTATCTTCACACAGTTGGCAAATCAAAGAAGTAGTAACTAAAATATTAGACTTCTTTCATTTTAGCTACATTTATTTCTCTTTGTGCCGATATATTTAGCATAAAGAAAAAGAAAAATTATGTTTCAAAGGATTTAAGATGTATGGAAGTGCTGCTTATAATATTTATGCTCAAAACAATGTAGGGATTGAATCTCCTGCAAAATTAATAGAGATGTTATACGAGGGTGTTCTTCGTTTTAATGCCCAAGCGAAAAAAGCTATAAAAGATGGTGATGTAGAGAAAAGAGTCTACTGGATGAACCGCTCAACTGCGATTATAACAGAGCTTATTTCGACTATAGATATGAAACAAGGTGATATTTCTTTGTATTTAGAGGGTCTTTACAATTATCAAATACAGCTGATAGCTGATGCTGGTTGTGACAATAGCATCGAAAAACTCAATGAGTGTAGTAATGTTTTCAAAGTACTTTTAGAAGCATGGCGTGAGACTACGGATGTGGCTTAAAGAGCTTAAAATTGCTATTATAGAAAAAGATACAGATAAATTAAGTCTACTTATGGATTCTACCCCTGAACTCGGTGATGCAGATGAGATAAATGAGGCTCTTTTTTTACTCAAAGAGGCGACAGCGATTGTAACAGGTTTGCGTGATGAGACGCAGAGTGTTATGATACAGATGAAAAAAAATATAGATTTTTTACAATCTACAAGCTCTCCAAAAACTTCAAAGTTTGATATAAACTCTTAAACTACTTCTTTTTTATTCCAAAATTCAAACTTCTTAGTGTGTATTCACTCACAACTGCCCCTTTTCTCATACTGAGTATATGTTCTACTGCATCTGCTATATCCGAAGCATAGAGTTTTTCATCCTCTTTGAGGCTTACATTAAAACGCAAAGTATCATAAAAGTTTGACTCTGTCATATCTGGGTTAATGTTTGTTATACTAAGTTTACTTTTTCTTGTCTCTTCAAAGAGTGCATCGCTAAAGGCTCTGAGACCTGCTTTTGTGGCAGAGTAAACACCTGCAAATTTACTTGCACGGAGTGCTTCAATGGAGTTGATGTTTATAAGGTAGCCTTCATTTTTCTTGAGACTTCTTAGAAGAGTGTTTGTGAGAAGCATAGGTGCGGTGAGGTTTAAAAATGTCATCTGAGTGATAGTTTTTTGGGCTAACTCTTCGTGAGGTTCAAACTTTCCAAAACCAGCGGCATTGACAAGAAGAGTAATCTCCTCTTTTTTAAGTGTTTCGCAGAGGTGGAGTGTCTCTTTTTCATCTGAGAGGTCAGTTTGAATGGCTCTAAAGTTTGTTTCATTAAAGCTCTCCTCTTTCACAGAGCGACTTACCCCAATAACAAAATACCCAAGCCTTAATAATCTCTTACTAATCTCTCTGCCTATCCCCGAACTCGCACCTGTAACTACTGCTTTTTTCATCTTTTCCTCTCTATTTAGCTATAATTTTCTTATGAAAAAAAATATTTATATAACTGATTTAGACCATACATTTTTACAATCTGACTTATCAATAAGTGATTATACTAAAAAAATCTGGAACTCCTATGCAAAACACTCTATAATGGGTGTTGCAACTGCAAGAACTTACTTAAAAACTATGCAGTTTTTAGAGGGCGTTACTATGAACGCTCCGATGATTTTACTTGATGGGGCTTTAGTAGTGGGTGCTGATAAGCAGATAATAGATACAAAGTTTATTTCGCAAGATATGGGAAATATGATTATAGATGAGGGGTCTAAGTTAGGGATTTATCCTTTTGTGATTGCTTTAGAGGATGAAAAAACACTTCAAGAGACTTTTTTATACTCTAGTGTTTTAAACAAGTACCAACAAGAGGTGCTTACTCGCTACGCAAAAGATGATAATCTTGTAGAGAGGGATGATATAGAAGCGATGGAGCAGAACTTTAAGATAGTTTACATGGGTGAAGAGGAGTTGCTTGAAGAGTTACATGAGAAATTGGCTTTGATATTTGGTGATGCTTTGAAGTTTATTTTAGCGCCTGAGGCATATGTAGGGTGTCATTTTTTAACTATCTTACATAAGGATGCAGATAAACGACATGGCATAGAGAGCATCGCAAAACATCTCGGTTTGAAGTTCGAGAACTTAACTGTTTTTGGAGATAACTTCAATGACATTGGGATGTTTGAGTTAGCAGCAACTGCGGTAGCTGTAGCAAATGCACAAGAGGGTGTGAAAGAGAGAGCGGACATCGTTTTAGAATATAGTAACGATGCCGATGGTGTAGCAAAATATCTAGCGGGGTTAGATGCTACAGAGTGAGATAGAGACTAAAAATCATCATCATTTTCAAAATCTTCTAACTCTTTTTGATACTTTGCATCTTCAAGAGCCTTAAGTTCTGCATCAGACATAAGCATGACAGACATCACTTTTCCTATATGTGTTTTGTTCTCTAGTTTAAAAAAGTAGTTATAAAAAGATACTGTTATAATAAAAAAAGTGATGACTACGATAAACTTTTGGGCAGGGTTAAAGGTTTGGATTTTCTCTTTTTTGCGTATTTCACATACCCCACCCGGACAGTGTGAAGGGGCTGCTCTTAATAGTAGAGCGTAGAGTTTACACCCCACACAGATAGAAAAGGCAGACTCAGAGAGTAGTAGGAGCAGACAGATGATGCAGATAAGAACCTTGATAGGATTTGGTTGCCAGTGGATAACTAAAAGATAAAACATTGGTAGAGCAAGGAGTAAACCTAAGCCCCAAGCAAATCTTTTTTGTGCTGCCCCTACATACTCAGGCGTTTGATTTTGTACAAAAAAACGCCCTAAAAGGAGAGAAGGGGAGTAGGAAGGATTTATCACTCTTATAAGAAAATCAAAGGTAAAAAAAGAGATAAAAAACTTTGTAACGATGCCATTTGAGAGCATGACTGCATTTGTTAAAGAGATAAGACCAAAGGCAAAGAGTATTCCAGCTCCTGCTCTTGCTTCACGCTCATTGAGCACTCTCACATCATAGCCATCTACCTTCTCGCCATACGCGAAAAATTCTTTAAAATTCATAGTTTTTCTCCTTAAAAGTTGTATGTACTAAAGAGCTCTTGTAGCTCTTTATCTGCTAAAAGTCCGATGTGTCTGTAGACTTCCTTCCCTTTTGCATCGTAGATTATTTGTGTTGGTATCATTCTTATTTTAAACTCATAGGCTGCTTCTCTCTCTCGTTTTACATTGATAAATTCGATATTAAAAGCAGGATTTTTTTGCTTGATGCGGTAGAGTTGTTTGCCCATTATTCTACAACTATGACAGCTATCTGAGCCGAGTTCTATAAAGTGTGGTTTGCCTTTGCCTATGGCTTGCTGGACATATTTGTAGGGTGTAGCGCGGAGCATTGGCTGCTCGGCTAAGAGTTGTGTTGTAAAGAGTAGGGTGAAAATGAGTGTTATAATCTTCATGAAAATTCCTTAATATTGTAAATATGCTTGATAAAAAAAGTATAAACCAAAGCCTCCAAGCATAAGGGCAAAGGTTTTGTTGAGGTAGTTTGAAAAATTACTTAGATGTTTGTTAGATGTCACACTCTGTGCAAAACCTACTGAGACACCAGCCGCTAAAAGAAGCAGAGAATGACCAAGTGCAAAGGCTAGAATAAGCCCATAAGCGTAAATATAGCCACTACTTGCGGCAAGGGTTATGATGCTCACAAGAGGTGCCGATGCACAAGGCGTACTGACAAGCCCAAAGATGATGCCGATAAGAAAACCGCCAAAGAGACGAAACTTGATAAGTCTGAGCATAATACCAGACTTATTTACCTCTCCAAAAAGTCCCCAAGCATAGAGTGCTATAAATATACTTACAGCTCCTGCCGTTATGTACGCCCATGCAGGTGCTATACTTAAAAAACCATCAAATTTGGCGACAATAAGCCCAAGCACTGAAAAACTGAGCATTACCCCAAGTGCGAAGAGAGAGGCAAAGGCGTAAGTGTAGAGTACTTTTTTACGCCCCTCTAAATCTTTGTTCAGAGCAAGAGAAGCACCCACTAAAAGAGGAACAGATACAAGAGAGCAGGGTGCAAGAGCAGTTAAACTTCCCGCACCAAAGGCACCTAAAAAAGCGAAAAGTGTCTCTTGCATTCTAATCGCCTTTTATTTGTTGATGAAAGCTAAGACTTCATCGACTGAAAGTACTTTACCAGTACTAACAACTTCGCCATCTATCACAAGACCCGGAGTGCTCACTACTTGGTACTCCATGATTTTCATGATATCTTCAACTTTTTCAAGCTGTACAAATTTGCCACTTTTTGCGATAGCTTGTTTAACTATCATCTCTAACTCTATACACTTTTTACAGCCAGTTCCTAAGACTTCGATTTTCATCTTAACATACCTCTTTTTTGATTATAGGAAGAAGATTTTCATTGATAAGCTCTAGGGCTTTGACATACTCCCCCTCTGCTTTTCCACTTGGATCTTCAAAACCCATGTGGATTGTTTTTATAGCCTTTGGAAACATAGGGCAAGTCTCTTTTGCATTGTCACAAACAGTAACCACTAGGTCAAAAGGTGTATCTAAAACTGTCTCTATTACTTTAGAGTGGTATTCATCTCTCCAAAATCCATTCTTTTCTAAAAGTGCTTGAGCAGTTGGGTTTACTTTACCACTTGCTTTAACGCCTGAACTTTGTGCGTGAACACAATCCCCAAGTTTTGCATTGATGAGAGCCTCTGCCATGATTGAACGGCAGCTATTTCCTGTACATAGGATTAAAACATTTTTTTTCATACTTCACACTCCTTATTTGTGTTACAATTTTTAAACTCTGGAAGAGTTATATCTAAGTGACGAATCTCCTCTAAAGCTTCAAGGCGAAATCTATCAAGAGGTGTTCTGACCGAGTAGTACGCCCAAGTCCCTTTTCTCTGCACCTTTAAAAAACCTGCATCTTTTAAAATCTTGAGATGTCTTGAGAGACGCGACTGAATCATCTCAAGAGAGTTCTGTAGATCGCATACACAGCACTCCCCATTTGCATCAATAAATCGCAGGAGTAAAACCCGTGTTTCATCATTGAGTGCTGATACTGTTTGTAGAAATATATCCATCTTGAATCCTCCATTTGCAAAATTATATCAAAAAAAGATAACAATATCAACATATATTGATTTATCGAATAAATTTAGCTATAGTTTCATCACAATTTATTATAAAGGAATAATATGGCATTAGCATTTGGTCTGTTTTTAGTGACACTGCTCTTTATCATCTGGCAACCAAAAGGTCTGCAGATAGGAACGACAGCAGTAGTGGGGGCAGTTGTTGCTCTTGTTATCGGAGTGGTTAGTTTTGAAGATGTGCTTACTGTAACTGGCATAGTATGGGATGCAACATTATCATTTATAGGTATTATTATTTTATCTATGGTTTTAGATGAGATAGGATTTTTTGAGTGGGCAGCTATTAAAATGGCGAAACTCAGTGGTGGAAGTGGGAATAAACTTTTTGTTTATATCTTACTTTTAGGTGCTTTTGTGGCAGCACTTTTTGCAAATGATGGGGCGGCGCTTATTCTTACACCTATTGTTCTTGCAAAGATGAAGTATCTTAAGATGAAACCGCTTGCAATTTTTGCTTTTTTAATGGCAGGTGGGTTTATAGGCGATAGTGCATCAAATCCTTTAGTTATCTCAAATCTTACAAACATTGTGACTGCAGGCTATTTTCACATAGGGTTTATGGAGTATATGAAAAATATGTTCTTGCCAAATATTTTGAGTATCCTTGCATCAATAGCAATACTTTTTATCTACTTCCGCAAAGATATACCTCTGCAAGTAGATGTAAATGCACTTCCTGAGGCTTCAAGTGTCATCAAAAATCAGACAATGTTTAAACTCTCATGGGTGTTTTTAGGGCTTTTGATGCTTGGCTACTTTATTGGTGATGCATATCACTTACCTATCTCTCTGTTTGCCTTAGGTGGAGCTATCATTTTTTTACTTATAGCAAATCATTATAAGGCTGTCAAACCAATCATGACCATAAAAGCTGCACCGTGGCAGGTTGTTTGGTTTAGTATTGGGCTTTATGTTGTAGTGTATGGACTAAAAAATGCGGGGCTTACAGATATCATTGCATCATGGGTTGCGTTATTGATGCATCAAGGGGATACTATAGCTATCATTGGTACTGGTTTTTTATCTGCTGTAATTAGCTCTGTTATGAATAATATGCCTACGATTATGATTATGGATATAGCCATAGACAAGGTGGGGTATGTTGGAAATGAAGCACTTGTCTATGCAAATATCTTAGGTTCAAATCTTGGACCAAAGATGACACCTATTGGTTCACTTGCTACACTTTTATGGTTACATGTTTTAGCACAAAAGGGTGTAAAAATTGGATGGGGTGAATATATGAAAGTTGGACTTGTTGTAACACCTCCTGTACTTTTTGTGGCACTTCTTGGTTTATTGTAGGTGAAAATAGTACATTTTTGTATAATAGACTTCTTTCATAAGGATTAGATAATGCAAAAGCTCTTTGATGAAGTAGGTAGTTTAGATAGAAGATGTTATGAAAAGTTTGCCCTGAGTGAGGATATTTTGATGGAGCATGCTGCACAAGGTATGGCGGACTTTATAATGAAACACTACACAAAAAAATGCAAGATTGTAGTTATTTGTGGAAGTGGAAACAATGGTGCAGATGGAATCGCTCTTGCACGACTGCTTCATGGGGAGTATGATGTTGCTATCTTCTATGTAAAAGAACCAAAGTCAGAGATGGCAAAACTGCAACAAAAAAGAGCACAGCAAGTAGGTGTAAAGACAACTATCTATCTCAATGATTGTGATGTACTTGTCGATGCTGTTTTTGGAACGGGTTTTAATGGAAAGTTAGATTATGAGCAGAAGGCAGTGATGCAGGCTGTAAATGATTTGAATGCTTATAAAATTGCTTGTGATATTCCCTCAGGTATGCGTAGTGATGGTAAGTGTGATGAAAATACCTTTGTAGCAGATGTATCACTCACTATGGGTGCACTCAAAAAGTCTCTTTATAGTGATATGGCTAAGGAGTATGTTGGAAAGATTACAGTCTTGGATTTAGGTGTTTCACGGGCTGTTTATGAGGGTGAGACCTCATGGAAACTCTTGGACTTTAAGGATATGAAACTTCCTCATAGAACACAAAAAGATTGTCATAAGGGGAGTTATGGACACTTGGCACTTGCTTGTGGAGAGAAGAGTGGGGCGAGCATACTGAGTGCATCGGCAGCACTTCGTTTTGGAACAGGCTTGGTAACGCTGATTGGCTTTAAAGAGATTGCTGTTCCGTACTCTATCATGTGTGCATCAGCATTACCAGAAAATGCAACAGCTTTAGCACTAGGAATGGGGCTTGGAAATGAGTTTAGCGAAGTAGAACTGGGTAAAATCTTAGATAATAACCTTCCGCTTATTGCTGATGCAGATATTTTTTATATGCCAATGTTAGAGGCTATATTGCAGAGAAAAGATGTCATTATTACACCCCATCCAAAAGAGTTTGTGACACTTTTACAACAGCTTAGATTAGCTGAAATAACAGTTGCCACACTCCAAGCAGATAGATTTCACTATGTAGAGCTTTTTTGTAAGGCATATCCAAATGTTGTTCTGCTTTTAAAAGGTGCAAATGTCATCATCGCAAAGTATGAGAACTACTATGTCAACCCACATGGTTCTGCTGTCCTAGCAAAAGGTGGAAGTGGGGATGTCCTTAGTGGGCTTATAGGAGCACTTTTAGCGCAGGAGTATTCACCACTTGAAGCGACAATCTCTGCATCATTGGCACATACGCAGTTGGCGAAAAACTACACGGACTCTGATTTTTCTCTTACGCCTGAGGATTTGATAGCGGGTATTGGTAATCTATAAGATTGCTTATGCTATAAATCTGATAAATAAATATCATAGTGTTACCGCTTATTAAAAGTGTATGCGACAGAGGACAAATCCTCGCTTTGCTCTGAGCCTCTATCGTACACACTTTTAAACGCTAACTTGAAAGCAATTTAGTAATCGGGACGGTAAACTACAAGGAAAAAAAGAATGGATAACATCTTAAAAATTGGAAAATATGAACTTGGTTCAAGACTTATCGTTGGAAGTGGAAAGTATGACTCTTTTGAAACTACAAAAGAGGCGACTCTTGCATCAGGAAGCGAGTTAATTACAGTTGCTGTAAGACGCTTAAACATTACTGACCCAGACAAGGAAAACCTAAGAGATACTTTTGCAGGAACAAATGTAAAGTTTCTACCAAACTCTGCTGGGTGTGTTACGGCTGAAGAGGCTATCACTACTTTTAGACTGACTCGTGAGGCTACAGGGATTGATTTAATCAAGTTAGAGGTGATTGGAGATACTACAAAAACTCTTTACCCTGATGTTTTAGAGACTATTAAGGCGTGTAAAGTTTTAGCGGATGATGGTTTTACTATCATGGCATATACTTCGGATGATCCAATAATGGCAAAAAGACTTGAAGATGCAGGTGCTCACGCTATTATGCCTCTTGCTGCGCCTATTGGAAGTGGTTTAGGGATTCAAAACCCTTACAATGTTGTCTTTGTAAGAGAAGCTGTAAATCTTCCTATCATTGTTGATGCAGGGATTGGATGTGCTAGTGATGCTGCTTATGCTATGGAGTTAGGTGCTGATGGTGTTTTAACAAATACTGCTATCGCTCAAGCTCAAAACCCTATGATTATGGCTGAAGCTATGAAACATGCTGTTATCTCAGGTCGTATGTCTTACCTAGCTGGAAGGATTCCTAAAAAACCTTATGCTACTGCATCGAGTCCTGTAAATGGAATGATACAGTTTTAATCCTTACATTATAAAACTTCATAAGTCTCAGCTTATGAAGTGCTAGATTATTTATATATTTAACCTATAAAATCCCCCATAAATATTTTCTAAGAT
>JALSUU010000068.1 GCA_027071075.1 Sulfurimonas sp.
AGGTATTTTAGCTGCGGTGGCTATTCCAAAAATGAGTGCTGTTAAAGATGATGCACAACTTGCAAATGCAAATGAGAATTTTTGTGCCAATATTAAAGGTCCTATGTTATCTTACGCTGTAAGACATAATGGTTCATTAGTTGGTGCAGATATTACAAATTATCTTAAATTACCAACTGGTTGGACACAACACGGAACTGCATTCGTTTCAAATACTAATCTTACTCCTGTAGCGAATGCTAGTACATTAACTGGTAATTATGCTGTGTCAAATGCTGCTAATAAAGTTTATGTTTACTATGTAGATGGAAATGATACAGAACCTTTTGGTTGTTATGTAGGAAATACAGGAACAGATAGTCATACTGCTGCAACAGCAAGAACACTTCGTGCTACTGGAAGTAACTACCTCTAGTAACTCATATATCTAGTACTCTTAAGCTTTTGCTTAAGGATGCTAGATTTTTATAAACCTTCTTTTCTCCTCTTTAAAAAAATTAATGAAATTTGTACTATAATAAATATCAAAGGATATATCGTGAAAAATATAAAAAAAGCCTTCACAATGATAGAACTTGTTTTTGTTATTGTTGTTTTAGGAATTCTTTCTGCTGTAGCTATTCCAAAATTAAGTAGTTCTATAAATGATGCGAATGATGCAACTGCTATAGCAACAGTATCAACAATTCGTTCTGCAATAGCGAGTGAGAGACAAAGTAACTTAATAAAAGGTATAAGCTCTTATCCAGCATTATTAGATGATGCTGGCACAGGTGCAGGTCAAGACCTTTTTGATGGGAATAGACTTGCAAATAATGATATAAATATTAGTATATTACAATATCCTATTAAGTCTGGAACTGCAGCTGGTGACTGGGAAAGAACTAGTGCTCTAAATGTAACGCCAATTACATATGACTATCATAAAAGTAATTCTCAAACAGTCACTTTTACATATTACCCAACGAAAACTACAGTAAGTGGAGTTGTCTATCAAGCAGGTACTTTTGATTGTGATCATAGTACTACAAACTGTAAAGATTTATTAGATTAGTATATATTGAATTATTACCTTGTTAGTATTATAGGCTCTCCTCTTGAGCCTTACTCTTACCACTCTTCAAAAATTATAACTATTGGTACAAAAGTAACTCTAGAGTTTAATAAACGCGAAAAACAGGGTGTGGTTTTATCGAAAACTAGCCAACCAAGTTTTGAAACAAATGAGATACTTGAAGTTAGTAGTTCTGTTTATAGCCAAAAACAGATGGAATTAGCAAAGTTTATCTCCCTCTATTATCTTTGTGCACTCGGTGATGCTTACTCTTTACTCTCTCCCTTTGAAAAAACGCAAAATGATGAAGCTAATATAGTCCCTTTAGCATCAAAGATTCATCTCTCAAAAAAACAAGATGATGCATTACTCTTTTTACAAAAACAAAAAGTAGGGCTTCTCTTCGGTGATACGGGAAGTGGAAAAACAGAGATATATATGAAGTTTTTTCAAATGATGATAGAAGAGGGAAAACGCAGTATCTTTTTGATGCCTGAAATCTCTTTGACACCACAAATGTCCAAAAGATTAGAAGAGCACTTCGGTGATGCAGTAGTGATGTGGCACTCAAAACTAACACCCAAACAGAAAAAAATAGCCCAAGAAAAACTTTTCAGTGGTGAAGCGAAAATAATAGCAGGACCCCGTTCAGCACTCTTCTTACCCATACAAGATTTAGGACTTATAGTTGTAGATGAAGAGCATGATGATAGCTATAAGTCCTCATCAAGACCACGATACAATGCTCGTGATATAGCCATCTATATGGGAAAACTCTACGATATCCCAGTAGTTTTAGGCAGTGCTACCCCCTCACTTACTTCTTATGTAAAGTTTCCACATGTTCGACTCAAAGGAGGACACTTTAATTCTTCTAAGCAGTTTGTGTATGAGCGGAGTATAGAGTCTCTCTCCCCACTTATAATGAGTGCTTTAGAGAAGACGCTAAAAGCAAAAGAGCAATCCATAGTTTTTCTTCCAACACGAGCAAATTTTAAGTATCTTATCTGTCAAGATTGTGGCTATGATTTTAAGTGTGCCTTTTGTAGTGTTGGTTTAAGTGTGCATCAAAAATCCAGAGCACTCAAGTGTCACTACTGTAACTTTACGCAAGCTATCCCCCAAGTCTGCCCTGAGTGTCAAAGTTCTCATTTGAGTAGTGCGAGACTTGGAACAGCCCAAGCAGTAGAAGAGATAGGTGAACAGTTAAGTGATGCAAGAGTAGAACAGTTTGATAGAGATGTCATAACAACGGCAAACAAACTCAAAAAAGCACTCAAGAGATTTAACGATAAAGAGAGTGATATACTTGTGGGAACACAAATGCTCTCAAAAGGGCATGATTACCATGGTGTAACCTTAGCCGTAGTCTTAGGCATGGACAATATGCTGGGTATGAGTGATTATAGAGCAAGAGAAAAAGCACTCTCCTCTCTCATACAAGTTGCAGGAAGAAGTGGACGAGCAAAAGATGCACTTGTTTTAGTACAAAGTTTTAATGAAGGCTTTTTTAGTGAGTACTTAGAAAATTATGAAGCATTTTTAGAGTCTGAAAAAGAGTTCAGAAAAGAGCTATACCCTCCTTATAAAAAACTCTGTCGTATTCTCTTCTCGCATAAAAATGGAGCAAAAGCACAAGAAGCTATGCGAGAGATGGAGGAGAAACTGCGTGTTTTTAAAGATATTGAGATTTTAAGTGCGAAAAAGTGTGCCATAGAGCGCGTAGCCAATAAGTATAGATTTGAGATACTACTTCGTTCAGATAAAAGCACATCACTCATAAAAGCCATCTCTGCATCGAAAGTTTTTTTAGCTGAAATAGATATGGATCCTATTGAATTTGGATAACAATTAGCACTATTCAGCATTTCTAGAAATAAACATATAAAATAAAAGAGAGTGAATCCCTAAAAGCAGGGATTTACTCAGCAAAAACAGTAAAAAACTAAACAATCCAAATAATTTCTTCCAAATCCCCAAACACATTAAGCGTAAACTAAGCAACACTCCCCTATAATTCCCATCCACAAACAGAGACACCTTGTTTAAAAGGTTACGAATCTTCGAGTCGAAGGTTAAGAGAGAATGTTTGAGATCATTGAAAACTAAGCAAGTAAGAAGGACTAGTTCAAACGAACAAGTTACTATTACTTAGAAATAACTAATATAACAACAACCGTCTATTCTATTTTGAAATCCAAACATTTATTTGTTTGGTTTCCCTATAGTAATAGATAACTATACTCTAATAGAATAATTTCTATTAGAAGCTCTGATTAAAGACTTTAAGCAGTTTTAATACGAGTAAAAACAAAGCCAATGATGAATAATCTTGGGCAAAAGATCAGTAATTAAATTTATTTATCTTTTCATATGCTAAT
>JALSUU010000069.1 GCA_027071075.1 Sulfurimonas sp.
TCCATAAATCTTTCACCCTTTGAGTTAAAAAGGCGTCCACCCTCACCACGAGCGGCTTCAGAGATAAGAACACCATTTCCTGAAAGACCTGATGGGTGAAACTGTACAAACTCCATATCTTCAAGAGGAAGACCGTGACGAGCAACGATGCTAAGTCCATCACCTGTGTTTGCATGTGCATTTGAGTTGATTTTAAATGAACGAGCATATCCACCAGTTGCAAACATAACTGACTTACAGTTAAAGATTGCCATCTGCATATCACGGATATTAAATGCGATTACACCTGAAACTTTTCCATCTTTATAGATAATATCAGCTGCATACCACTCATCCCAAAACTTTACACCAGCACGATCTGCTTGTTCGTAGATAGTTTGAAGGAGTGTAAGACCAGTTCTATCTTTTGCATAACATGCACGAGGAGAAGATTGTCCACCAAAAGGGCGTTGAGCAATTTTACCGTCTGGAGTTCTACTAAAAGCAGCACCCATTCTTTCAGCCCAGCGAATAGTCTCTGGTGCTTTTTGACACATAAACTCAACAGCATCTTGGTCAGCAAGGTAATCAGAACCTTTTACTGTGTCAAACTCATGAAGCTCAACACTATCTTCATCGCTAAACGCTGCATTAATTCCACCTTGTGCCGCACCAGAATGACTTCTTAGTGGGTGTAGCTTTGTAATAACAGCAACATTTTTACCTGCATTTTGTAACTCTCTTGCTGCTGCACAACCTGCAAGGCCTGCACCAACAACGATAGCATCGTAAGTATAAATAGGAATACTCATTAAATTTCCTTAAAATAGAACTAGAATAATAATTGTTGATTATATCGTTAAATGGCTTATAGGAGGTTAAATATCGAATATGTCCCTCGTAACTTGAAGTATGTTACGATTTTGGACATAGAAAAGTACTTATAAGGTACTTATAGTTAGTTAAAAGATTTTTCTGCTAGATCTCTTGTTTGAAGGATTTTGTTTAATCCTATAGTTTTTGCATATTGTAAAATCTCTTTGGCTTGTCTTGAAGCTTCATCAAGGTTCGTGTTATTTGGTTTAATAATAAAACCACCACTTACAGTGATAGTAACTGGACCAACATCAGCAATGTTAAACTTCAGCTCTTCAATACTCTGTCTTACTAAGTCAACATCTTTAAATGCCTGTTCTTTTGAAGCACGAGAAAAAATAAGTGTAAATTGGTTGTAGTCAGTTCTTGCTATCACATCTACAGGTTGTTCATGTAGTGATATAGTATAAGCAATTTTCTTTAAAATATTTTGTGTAGCTTCTTGAGAAAAAGTGCGTCTTGTTTTTGAAAAATTATCAATTTCTAAAACTGTCACGGCTGTGAAATTACTATCTTTTAAGTTTTTTTTGTTTGAATATGAGTTGATGAGCCCTTTGAAGTTGTTGATTCCTGTCACTGGATCAAGCATTGTTGGATTATCTGTTTCGACAGTTTTTCGATTCATCCTCATTGCAATAGCATCCGCTTCAGTCGTATAAATTTGATGATTTCTTTTTGCTTTATCTATCTGGTATAAGAACTCAATATCTTTATATATAGAAAAAAGTCTTTTTCTATATATAATAGTAGAGAGTAAAACTATGAAAAATATAACAATAGTCGCTATTTTAATAAGCTTGTATTTTGCCTGATTATAATCAATATTTTTAATCAATATAGAGTTTATTTGATTGTTCAGCGCATTAAAAGCAGTATTTAAATTTTGCTCTTCCTCCTCTCTAAATTTTTTCTTTTTTGAATTTACATAAAATTTATGTGCACTCTCATTAAACTTATTTGTAAGATCTGAGAGTTTTTGTAAATCTTTCAAATACTCATCTTGGTTTGCAAATATATATTTATCAGTATAATCATATTTATATATACTTTTAAGTTTATCAATCTCTTGATGCAGTTGTGTACTTTTTCCATTAAACTGAATAAGTGCTAACTCTATATTGTTTTTATCGAGTTTTGTTAATGATTGAATAATCGTTTTTTGATGATTAAGATTATTGACTTTTTCAAAAGAGAGTTGTTGCTCTAAAGTGAGCATCATCGCTACAAATGATACAAAAAGGACAAAGAAAAGGTAGGTATTTAAGTTCATAAATATCTTTTTAATTGAGTGTTTCATGTTTATTTTTCCTAAAAATGTTATAATAACTTGTTATTCTATATCGACCGTAGTTAATATATGCTTAAAGAAGTTTCATTGAATTTAGAAAATTATTTTATATCTCAGTTTAAAAACGATTATATTGGTGATGATGCAGCTGTTGTTGGGGATTATATCTACTCCAAAGATGCCTTTTTTGAGAATGTTCACTTTAAAAAAAAGTGGCTCTCTTACTATGAAATAGCAAAAAAATCTTTACTGATTAATATCTCTGATGCAGTTGCGATGAATGCAAAACCTAAATATGCACTTTTAAGTGTAGCTATGCCAAGCAGTATGAGTCGTAGTGATGCAGATGAGTTGGTAAGAGGTTTTAAAGAAATCTCAGAGCAATTTGGTGTAGAGATTATTGGTGGAGATACTATTAGTAATACAAAACTTGATATTACGATAACTATCATCTCTCAAAGTTCACGAATCTTACTAAGAACAAAAGTGAGAGAGCACTATCTTTTAGCTTACACTGGAGTTCTAGGAAAATCAGCCTATGAGTTAAAAAAACTTTTTAATTTAGGCAAGATACATAAAAACTCAAAGTTTATAGATATCAAGCTCAGAGATACATTTATAGCTAAAAGTGCGCGATTTTTACAAGCAGGAATGGATATTTCAGATGGTTTGTTGAGTGATTTAGAAAAAATTGCAATTTTAAATAAGATAGGATTTCACTTTTTTAAGAAAATGGATAAAAGAGTAGCTTGTAGTGGGGAAGAGTATGAGATGTTAATCGCTTTTGATAAGAGAGATTTAATAACGCTTAAGAGAAGAGCAAAACAGAGTCGTACACCACTTACTGTATTTGCACAAGCAAGACGAAAAAAATATACAAATAGATGTAAAGCACATCATTTTTAAGGATTAAAAACAATGGATAGATTTTACTCACTTGCACATGCAAGTATTGATTTTCACTTTAAGCAATCTCCCCGCGATTTTGTTGTCGAAGAGATACCTCTTTATGAATTTTCTGGAGAGGGGGAGCATCTTATTCTTTTTGTGAGAAAGAAAAACCTCACTACAAATGAAATGATAGGACAAATTGCGAGATATTTAGGTATTAAAAACCGAGATATTGGCTATGCTGGACTCAAAGATAAACATGCGATGACAAAGCAGTATATATCTATTCATAAAAAGCATGAAGAGGCTATGGATAATTTTAACTTTGATGGCATCAAAATAGTCAGTAAAACATACCATAATAATAAAATTCGTATAGGTCATTTAAAAGGAAATCGTTTTTATATTAAAGTAAAAAAAGTCAATCCTACCTCTGCGCAAAAAATTGATGAGGCTTTGAAAAATATAAAAAACTTTGGAATGCCAAACTATTTTGGATATCAAAGATTTGGAAATGATGGCGATAACCATATACTTGGAGAAAAAATAGCCAAGGGTGAAGCTAAAGAGAGAAATCCAAGAGTGAAAAAGTTACTTATAAATGCTTACCAAAGTCATCTTTTTAATCTCTGGCTCTCTCGTCGTTTAGAGATTAACTCTTTAGTGAATAGTTTTGAAGTACAAGAGATAGAGTCACTTTTAAATATGCCTAATGAAGCAGTAAAGAGAATGAAAGCCCAAACACACCCTTTTAAGTTGATAGAGGGTGATATTATGGAGCACTATCCCTATGGAAGACTTTTTGATTTTGATAATGCGGATGAAGATTTAGAGCGGTTCAATAGTAGGGACATTACTGTGACAGGTCTACTATGTGGGAAAAAGGTTAAAACCGCTTCCTCTTTTGCAGGAGAGATAGAGAAAGATTTTGATGATGAGATAAATGCTGATGGAGCAAGAAGATATGCGTGGATTTATCCAACAGATATAGAAGGGCGTTTTAACCCTGTTGAAGCACAGTATGAGATGAATTTCACTCTTCCAAAAGGTGCGTATGCAACAGTACTCATTGAAGAGATAGCAAAGAAAAAAATACATTAGAAGGAAAAAATAGATGAATAAAAGACATATAACATCACTAATCTCACAAAACTTTGGAAAGTTTGCAAGTAAAGAGTTCCCTTTATGGTTTCAAAAAATTGTAAATAAATCTTATGTTGGACTGATGGGTTTAGATATGAGTGATTTTCATGATGCAAGTACATATAAAAGTTTAAATGCCCTCTTTACAAGACATTTAAGAGAAAAAAGAGCATTCTCATTAGATGCAGATGATTTTATATCTCCTTGTGATGCTTTAATCTCTGAGCAGGGCAGTATTAGTGATGATTATGCGCTTCAAATAAAAGGAATGCGTTATAAAGCGTCTGAGCTTATAGGAAGTGAGTTTAGTGATGCCCAGAAGGCTATTGTAGATAATGGTACTTTTATGAACTTTTACCTTTCGCCTAAAGATTATCACCGTTATCATATTCCAACAAATTTGAAAGTGCTTAAAGCAGTACATATTCCTGGAAAGTTTTATCCTGTAAATATGCCATCACTCAAAAAGCGCTTGAATCTTTTTATAGAGAATGAGAGAGTAGTGATCCTTTGTGAAGCTACAAATGGTAAAAGATTTTATATGGTACTTGTAAGTGCCTTAAATGTAGGTGTTATGAAAGTAAGTTTTGAGAAAAAAATACAGACAAATGCAGTAGCAACGACTTCACAAGCATATACTTTTGAGAATCTTCATCTCAATAAAGGTGATGATTTTGGATGTTTTGAGATGGGTTCAACTATTGTTATTTTAGCGCAAAAAGATATGTTAGAGAGCAGTGTATCTGCTGGAGATAATGTAAAGTTTGCTCAAACGATTGCAAAAATAAGTTAGAATAATGTTACAGGCTGAAAAAGAAAAATTTATCGATGATATTTTCAGCAAAAAAGAGTTATTTGAAAAACATATTTTAAATATTCATGGAAATGATGATCGCATTGAAGTTATGGATATCTTATCTAAGAGAATTATAAGAACACAACTCAGAGAAGAACTCAACTTCTTATATATGAAAAATTTGGATAGTTTTAAATTTTCATTGATAGTGAATATCCTTTTTCGAGAGATTGCGAATGAATGGGTTACTTTTGCTCAAGAGAGATTAGCGATAGAACAAGAGGAAGCCTTAAATATTATTCAAGATAAGAGAAGAGTAGTGTTTATGGTCTCTCTTGTAAAAGAGTACTTTCGACATTATAAAATATACTTTGTTCAAGAGATAGCGGACACTTTTATAGAGTTGATAGAGACTATGCCAAGTCCATCATTTAGTAATGAACTTATAGATACCGTACTTGCATCTGATTTTATTAAGCAGGATAAAATAGCAGTTATTTATAACTATGGGCAGTTATGGAGTAGGGTAAGACATGCGCATGGATTTAAAAATGATAAACTTACAAAATTACAAATCCAAATTTCTGAAAGTCATGATACTGGGGAGTTAAAAAAATACGAACACCGAGAGGCTCTTTTAGAAGAAAAACCTCTAGCATTCTTTGATGAAGCAATCTTGCGTTTACGAAATACTATGGTTCAATATATGATGCATATTGATAGCTTTCATAAGTAGAGATTTATTTAAACATTGAATCTAAAGTGCATAATATCGCCATCTTGAACGATATACTCTTTTCCTTCTAAACGCATTTTTCCAGCCTCTTTTGCTTTTGCTTCTCCACCAAACTCTACAAAATCTTCATACGCTATAACTTCAGCACGAATGAAACCTTTTTCAAAGTCATTATGAATAACAGCTGCAGCGCGAGGAGCAGTCGAGTTTTGTTTAATAGTCCAAGCACGCACTTCTTTCACACCCGCTGTAAAGTAGCTCATAAGACCAAGTTTTTCAAAACCTTTATGGATGATTTGCTCTAATCCAGACTCTTCAACACCCATATCTGTTAAAAACTCTTGTGCTTCCTCATCATCAAGACCTATAAGTTCTTCTTCAACTTTTGCACAGAGTTTAATAAGCTCACAATTGTTTGCTTCGGCATGCTTTTTCAGTGCTAGAACATATTCGTTATCTTCTAAAAGACCATCTTCATCTGTATTTGCACCATACATAATCTCTTTGTCTGTTAAAAATCTCACTTCATTTACAAGTTGCGCATACTCATCACTCTCAGTCTTGTCAAAATTACGAGCAAGATTTCCATCACCTAAAAACTCTAAAAGTTCTTCGGCAATTTCTAAAACAGCTTTTGCACTTTTATCAGCCTTTGCTTGTTTTTTCAGTCTATCTATACGGTTTGAAAGGACTTCAATATCGGCTAAGATAAGTTCACCCTCAATGATTTCAACATCACGAAGTGGATCTATACTTCCTTCATTGTGAACAATGTTTTCATCATCAAAACATCTCACAATCTGAAGAATAACTTCTGTCTCACGAATGTTAGAAAGAAACTTATTTCCAAGACCTTCCCCTTGAGAAGCACCTTTAACAAGCCCTGCAATATCTACAAAGTCTAAAGTAGAGTACTGAATACGCTCAGGATTAACAATTTTTGCTAATGCTGATAAACGCTTATCCGGAACAGGAACGACTGCCTTGTTTGGTTCAATAGTACAAAAGGGATAGTTAGCCGCCTCCGCATTTTGTGCCTTAGTGAGTGCATTAAAAGTTGTTGATTTACCGACATTTGGAAGCCCTACGAGTCCGATTGCTAATCCCATTTTATACCTTTAGAATAGATTTTTGAAATTATACCAAGCTTTTGGCTCAATCTCATTTAAAAACAAAAAACTTATTTAAAACAAATGAGTTTACTGTTTAAAAAGACTTTATCAATAACTTTATTGTTTTTTGATAGAATCTCCTTGTAAAAGAGACCTGCTGTGTTAGTGGGAGTGCGTTTTAAAAGTGTTTTCATATTTAATTTGAGTCCCGCAAAAGTCCAATTGGATAATATATGCTTGTTTTGGAACATTTCTTTATATATAGAGTTTTGCATTACCATCAAACTATACTGAATTAAATTTAGCAAATGTATCTTCAATCTCTTTCCCAACATGTAGTATTCCTAATGTAATTCTCATTGGCAAATAGCACTTTTTTTATGCTGTTGATATGGTAACTTTTTTATTCTAAATAAAAAACTGTATAATGTTTTAAATTATTAGGGAGTATGGATGAAAATATTGCACACCTCCGATTGGCATTTGGGTCAAAGCTTTATGGGAAAAAGTAGAGAAGAAGAGCATCAGGCTTTTTTAATTTGGCTTCTTCAAGTAATAGAAGACGAGAATATTAATGTGTTAATTGTTGCCGGAGATATTTTTGATACTGGTACACCCTCTAATTATGCTTTAGAACTTTACTACAATTTTCTTACAAAGATTTCCATGTCAAACTGTGAAAATATTATTATAACAGCAGGTAATCATGACTCTATTGCTACTTTAAAAGCTCCTAAGCAACTACTAAAAGCACTCAATATTCATGTCATTACAAGTGGTGATGAAAATGAGAGTGAAATTGTTAAAGTATATAATAATAATGATGATATTGAGGGGATAGTTTGTGCAGTTCCCTATTTGCGAGACTATGTAGTCCGCCAATCACTACATACTCAAACTATGAATGATAAAGAATCCTTACTGACTGAGGGAATAAAAGAACATTACAATAATGTTTATAAAGAAGCTTTGATACTCTCAGAGAAGAAAGATATACCTATAATAGCTACTGGACATTTAACAACAGTAGGGAGTAAAACAAGTGAATCTGAACGAGAAATATATATAGGTGGTACTTTAGATATAGATAGTGGTTTTTTAGGGAAGCATTTTGATTATGTAGCATTAGGGCATCTTCATATTAACCAGAAAGTTGGATGTGACCATGTGCGTTACTGTGGCTCTCCCATACCACTTAGTTTTAATGAGTCAACATCCCAGAAAAAAGTAAATATCGTAGAGTTTGAGAATAAGTCTATGAGAGTTACTGAGTTAGATATACCACTTTATAGACCTTTATTGGTTCTTCGGGGAGATGTTAATTCAATTCTCAATGATTTTGAAAGTGTTGATGACAAAAGTACATGGATAGAAGTCCATCTCAATGATAAAAATCCTTTTCATGCGAACCAAGTCATTAGAGAAAAGGCAGAAGAGTTAGGACTTATACTTTTAGCAGTTAAGATAGACAGAACAGAAAAAGCAGCATACTCAGAAGATTTTGATGTGATAAGTCTCGAAGAACTCAATCCTTTAGAAGTATTTGAACATCGTATGCAAAAAGATGATTTAGAAGATGAAGCTTTTGTAAAAGAGCTTGTCGTTAACTTCAAAAAGATTGTTGCTGAGGTTCAAGCCTCATGAAAATAATCTCAATAAAATCTCTTAACATTAACTCTTTAAAAGGCACTACCGAGATTAACTTTGCTGAACTCACAAAGGAGAGTGCACTTTTTGCCATTACCGGACCCACAGGTTCTGGAAAAAGTACAATACTTGATGTCATATCTTGTGCTCTATATGGACAAACAGCAAGACTCAAAAATCCAAATGATTTAATGTCTAGAAACTGTGGAGAAGCCTACTGTGAGGTAGAATTTGAAATACGAGGGAAAAGGTATCGTTCCTCTTGGACACAAAAAAGAGCACACAAAAAACACGATGGCAAGTTTCAAACAGCAAAAATGGAACTTGTTGATTTGGATGAAGAGAAGATTTTAGACTTAAAATCAAGAGAAGTACCGAAAAAGGTAGAAGAGCTTTCTGGTTTAGACTTTGGTCGTTTTACGCAATCTATGTTACTTGCTCAAGGTGGCTTTGATGCATTTTTAAAAGCTGATGAAAAAGAGCGTTCTGCACTACTTGAGAAGATAACTGGAACACAAATTTATGCGGATATATCTATAGCTATATTTGAAAAGCATCGTGGGTATCAGCAAGAGATGGATTCTGATCAGAAAGTTTTAGAGTCGATAGAACTTTTGGATAAGAGTGTTGTTCAAGAGAAGCAAAAACAACTTAATGAAAATATAATTAAGAAAAGAGAGACTGATGAAGAGTTGAAAAAGCTTACACTAGCTCTAAACTGGCTAGAAAGACTCTCTGAACTTACGAAAGATAGTAAAAGGTATGAAGAGGAGTTTAGAGAGGTCTCAAAGTTAAAAGAGGATAATAAAATCTCTTTTGAAAAATTAGCTTTAGCAAATAGGGCATTAAATGTATTTTCTGTATTTACATCTCATAATCAACTTCAAAATAGTGTGGAAGCAGATAAAACTTTAGCTATCAAATCTGCTGAGGAACTCACACTGCTTGATGAAGAGACAAAGAACAAAGATAAAGAGTACTCTCTTATAAAAAAAGAGTTTGAAAAAGAAAGTACTGCGTTTGAAGCACAGAATAAGAAACTAAAAGAGGCTCGTGAAGTTCAAACACAAGAGAAAGAGACAGAAGCTAATCTTACTAAAGAAAAAACTTTACTAAAGAGTAAACAAGGTGATGTAACACTGATAAGAGATACTTTAAAGTTAGTTATTCAAGAGTATGATGATATTCAAAAACAAGTAGACAGTAAAAAGTCTTATCTATTAATTAACGCTAAAGATGAAAAGTTAGTGTCAGTTATTGGGGTGATAGAGCAAAATATAGTAGAGCTAAATAAAGAGAGAAAAAGTCTTAGGGATAACCAGAGTAAGTTAGCAGCTTCGGAAAATTCATCCCTTACTCAAGAGACAAACTATACTCTCAAAAAAGAAGAAGTTGATAAGTTATCTGTTGTTTTTAAAGAGAAAGAGCTTGCCTATAGTAACCTTATACAAAAGAGCCTGAATGATTTTCAGGTAGAAGAGGGCAGTAAAAAAAGTTTAGAAGATACACAAACTCTGATGAGAGCCATGGAGAGTTATACTAAGGTAGTTAAGAAGAAAGAGGATGAGTTTGCAGAGCATGAAAAAAATAGTGAGTTAGTAAAGTCGCTTAGTGAGACTAAAAGTATCTCTCAGCAGTATATAACTGAAATCAAAAAACATATAGAAACACTTCGCCAAAAACAAGAAAAAGAACAACTGCTTAAAAAATATGAAGAAGATAGAACTCATCTCATTGATGGTGAACCATGTTTGTTGTGTGGATCACCCCAACACCCTTATGCAACTGCATTAAATGAAGTTCATATAGATAAAACGAAAAAAATGATAGCCAGTCAAGTTAAAGAGCTAGAAGAGAAAGAAAAAGCTCTTAAAGAGTTAGAGTTACGAGTAGGTGTTGCACAAACAAAAAAAGAGACATCAATACTAGAAATAGCAAAGCTAGACTTAGAGATAGAAACTCTAAATAATCTCTTTACTCAGCACTCCTTTAAACCTACACATGATAGTGAACTAGAACTCAAGGAAAGAGAAGAAGAGATTACTAGAAAACTCGATGCTATAAAGCATAACCGTATCAAAAAAGATGAGCTACTAAAACAGAGGGATAGTGCTAGTAAAGGGCTTCAAGTGCATGAGAAGTTGTTAAACGAGATAAAGAGTGTTTTAGAAAAGCTAAGCAGTGAAAAAGAGCAGTTGCGTTTAGCTGTAAAATCAAATGAAGTAAAAATCAAAGAGTATATAGCAAGTTTAGAACTACATATAGAGAAGTTTGATCTTAAACTCGACCTAGAAAACTTAGAGACTCAGTATGAAGAGCTTCTGCACAGAAAAGAGCTTTACTTTGAAGTGACAGAAAGCTTAAAAAAATTGGAAATAGAGTTAAATAAAAGTAGCATAAGTAAAAGAGAGAGTGAGACGAGAGTTACATTAGTAGCTAAAGAGATAAGCACAATAGAAGTGAACATAAAAGAGTTAGAAATAAACCTCGCTAACTTATCCTCTAAGCGAATAGAGATACTCAATGTAGCTGACTTGGATGTTTATGAAAAAGAGATGACAACTAAGTATAAAATAGCACAAGAGAAAGAACAACTCTCTAAAACTGCTCTACATGAGTTGAAAATAAAAAGAGAAGAGAGATTAGCTAATAAAAAAAGTTTAGATGCAAATATAGTAGAAGGTGAGAAAAAGCTAGATATACTAAAAGTAAAACTAGAAGAACTCTATAAACAAAATGATTTTAAAGATGCAGAGGAACTAAAAAATGCGATACTTGATAACAATGAAAAAGAAGAGTTAACTCTTTTTTGTAATACGATAGAAGATAGATATAAACAAACGAAAACTCTTAAAACTGAAACTGTCAAAAAACTACAAGAACATGAGAAAGAATCTCTAAGTGATAAGCCTATAGAAGAACTAAAAGTTTTACAGGCATTACTAGGACAAAAGGTAGATGCTCTGCAAGAGAGTATAGGAAGTGACAAAAAAGAGCTGGAACTAAACCAAGAAAATAGTGATAAACATAAAGAACAAATAGCATCTTTAGAAAAGAAAAAAGAGTCTTTTAAAGTCTGGGTAAAACTAAACGAACTAGTAGGCTCAGCAGATGGAACAAAGTTTAAAAAATTTGCACAAGGCATAACCCTAGACCAACTCATAAACTTAGCAAATCAGCATTTAACTCTTTTAAGTTCTCGTTACACCCTAGCAAGAAACCAAGAAAAACTCTTAGAACTTGAAGTAGTTGATGCATACCAAGGGAATGTAATCCGTCCTGTA